>PWRH01000053.1 GCA_003556525.1 Candidatus Nealsoniibacteriota bacterium | reverse complement strand
TAATCTTTGAAGAAGCAAAAAAATCAATAGAAAGCTTGGGCAAAAATATGGAAGAAAAAATAGAACAAATTTATCGGGCGGCAATTAAGTCGGCAAGTCAAAAAATGGCTGAAACCGAAAAGAATATTGAAAATTATGAAAAAGAAAAATTGAAAGAAATAGACCAAAAAATCATTCAAATAATAGAAAGTACGATTAAAAAAACAGTCGGTAAAATAATTGATACCTCAACCCATGAAAAACTGGTTATTGAGGCATTGGAAAAGGCAAAAAAAGAAATATTTTAATAAAACAATGAATCTTTTCGAAGCTTATTTGGAAAAAACAAAAGAAATAGGTTATATCACCTCTCTTTCCCATTCGGTAGCCCGTATTTCGGGTTTGCCCGACTTAAAACCGGAAGAGATGATAATCACGGAAAATAGCAAAAAAGGAATTGCTCACGGCTTAAAAGAAAAAACAGCCGAGGTTTTAATGATTGATACCAGAGAATTAAAAATAGGAGAGAAAGTAACAAGAACAGGAGTATATTTTGATATACCTGTCAGCCAAGAATTATTGGGAAGAATAGTAAACCCTCTTTGCCAGCCAAAAGACGGATTAGGGTTGATTAAGGGAGATAAAAATTATTGCCCGATTAAAAAAGAGGCTCCACCGATAATTGCAAGGGCTGAAATAAACGAACCTTTGGAAACCGGAATAATGGTTGTTGACCTTTTAACTCCAATAGGATATGGCCAGAGAGAATTGGTGATTGGTGACGGAAAAACCGGAAAAACAGCTTTTCTTTTGCAAACCATTGCCAGCCAAGCAAAAGAAGGGGTTGTTTGTATTTATGTGGGAATAGGAAAAAAAGATACGGCTATTAAGTGGGTTGAAGAGTATTTAAAAAAACAAAGGGCTTTCAGCCAAACAATAATAATTCATACTGCGCCTGACGACCCTGCCGGATTAACCTATTTGTCCCCTTATAGCGGGATGACTATTGCCGAATATTTCAGAGATAAAGGAAAAAAAGTGTTAATTATTTTTGATGACTTGACTGCTCATGCAAAAATTTATAGAGAAATATCGCTTTTATTGAAAAGAATACCGGGCAGAGACTCTTATCCCGGAGAAATTTTTCATATCCAGGCTGCCCTGCTTGAAAGAGCGGGAACAATTAAAAGCAAGCAAGGTGGAAAGGCAAGCATAACCGCTTTGCCCACTGCCGAAACACTGGAAAACGACCTTTCGGGATATATCCAAACAAACCTAATGGCAACGACTGACGGACATATATTTTTTGATATTAATGAGTTTAGAAAAGGAAAAAGGCCGGCTATAAATGCATTTCTTTCGGTTTCAAGAATAGGCAATCAAACAAAATCAATAATTGAAAAAGAGCTGGCAATATGGATTAGAAAAAAAATGGCGGAATACCAGAGATTGCTTGAAATTACCAAGTTTGGAACCGAGCTGCCTTTTGAGATACAAAAAAATATTGAACTCGGGCAAAGACTGGAATTTCTTTTCAGTCAAGACCTTGAAACAATAATTCCAAAAAGGGTGCAAATAATTTTAATCGGTCTTTTATTATCCGACTTTTGGAAAGATAAATCCTTAAAAGAAATGAAAATAGAAATTAATAAAATAATAGAAAACGATAAAAAAAATACCTTACCCTCATTAAAAGAAAAAATAGAAGAGATAAAAGACATAAGTCATTTGAAATTTTTAATAAAAGAAATAATTTTTGAAATTGAAAAAAACCTTTAATCATGGCCACAATCAAAGAAATAAAAGAAAACCTAAATGTAATATCGGCAATTAAAAACATTACCGGAACCTACCAGGAAATCGCCAATTTAAAAATGAACCAAATTCGGGAAAAAGTATTGAAAAACAGAGAGTTTTTTGGCGAAATTTTAAATACCCACCAAAGAATCAAGTCCGCATACATTATTTCTTTAAAAAAGGGTTGGCTTAAAAAAGAGAAAAAATCATTTCGCCAAACAGAAAAAGAAAAAGCGATTATTTTTCTTTCCGCCAACCAATTCTTTTACGGAACTTTAATTCTTGATATTTGGAAGGAGCTTGAAGAATATTTAAAAAAGAATAAGGCAGACCTGATTGTTGTCGGCAGAACCGGCAAATATTTGGCTGAAAAAAGCGGCTTTGGTCATAAAATGTTTTATTTTGAATTAAACGATACCGACCCTGAAGAAAAAACAATCAAGGAAATTATTGAGCTTGTTAAAAATTATCAAAAAATAATTGTTTTTCACGGAAAATATGAAAAAGTTTTATTTCAAAATCCGGCCATAAGCGATATTTCAGGAGAACTGCCTTTTGAAAAAAAAGAAAATGTTGAATCTTATCTTTTTGAACCTTCGGCTGAATCAATTTTGGAATTTTTTGAAACTGAAATTATTGCTGTTTTATTTAATCAAACCATTTTAGAACATCAGTTGGCCAGATATGCTTCAAGAGTAATGGCTATGCATCAAGCGGCTGAAAATGCAAAAAATATGGAAAAAAGCCTGATTATGGCTCAAAATAAACTAAAAAGACAAAAACTGAATAAAAAACAAATTGAGTTTTTCGGAAATATTTATGCAGGAATACGATAAAAAAACAAGCGGAAAAGGAAGGATTTTATCTATTTTGGGAAGTGTGGTTGAAGTTGAGTTTTACCAAAGTGATCTTTTTTTGGGAGAAGTTTTAATTATGGAAAATAGTCCCGATGATAAACTGGAGGTGGTAAGTGCAACAAAAAAAGGAACATTTTTGTGTTTTTCTTTGGGTGAAAATAAAAACTTATATCGCGGGGCAATACTTAAAAGAACCAACCGTTTTTTGGAAATTCCGGTCGGTAGAAATCTTTTGGGAAGAATGGTCAATATTTTCGGAAAAGCGATTGACAATCTTCCGGAAATTAAAACTGCGGAAAAAAAGACAATTTATCAACCTTCTCCTGCCTACAAAGAAACGGTTTTAAAAAAAGATTTAATTGAGACCGGAATAAAGGCAATTGATTTTTTTACTCCGATACTAAAAGGCGGAAAATTGGGTATTTTTGGCGGGGCAGGGCTGGGTAAAACAGTTATTCTTTCGGAATTAATGCATAATATTGTTTCCAAGAAACAAGGGTTTGTTGTCTTTGCCGGGATCGGGGAAAGAATAAGGGAGGGTTATGAGCTTTATCAAACAATGAAAAAGGCGGGTATTCTCTCTTCTTCGGTTTTGGTTTTCGGACAAATGAACGAAACCGCTGCAATTAGATTTAAGGTCGGTTTGACCGCAGCTACTATTGCCGAATATTTTAGAGATACGGAAAAACAAGATACTGTTTTTTTTATTGATAATATTTACCGTTTTTTACAGGCAGGCAATGAACTCTCAACACTACTGATGAATATACCTTCTGAGGGAGGTTATCAGGCAACACTGGACAGTGAAATCGGAGCGCTTCAAGAAAGATTGGTACCGACCAAAAAAGCTTCCATTACCGGTATTCAGTCGGTTTATGTTCCGGCTGACGACATTACCGACCCCGGAGTACAGGCATTAATACCTTATTTTGATTCAATGATTACTTTCTCGAGAAATGTTTATCAGGAAGGAAGGTATCCGGCAATCGATATTCTGGAATCTTCTTCTTCAATAGTCAATCCTGATATTTTGGGGAAAGACCATTATTTCGCCTTTTTAGAGGCAAAAAAAGTCTTGGAAAGGCAAAAAGAGCTCCAGAGAATAGTCTCTATTGTCGGAGAGTCGGAGCTATTGATGGAAGACAGAGTCACCTATCATCGGGCAAAAAAAATCCTTAATTTTATGAGTCAAGATTTTTTCGTTATATCTGAACAAACAAATAGGCCCGGTAAATATGTAAAAAAAGACAAAACAGTCGAAGGGGTTAAAAAAATACTCGAAGGAGAGCTGGACCGTTATTCGGACGAAGCCCTGCTTGATATTGGAGATTTAAGCGAGCTAAAGTAGTTATTAATGGATAAGAATAAAAAAAATTTCTTGGAAGTAAGTGTTTTTTGGTTGCCGGTTATTAAAGAGGTATTTTACCAGGGAAAAGCAGAGGTGGTTTCTTCTCAAAATCAATTGGGTGAATTTGATATTTTACCCAAACATACTAATTTTATTACCCTCATTTTTAATAATATTATTATTATTACTCCGGATAAAAAAAAACTCACTTACCAGTTTAAGCGAGGTGTTTTGGATGTAAGTAAAAATAAGGTCAATATTTTTTTGGGATTATAAATATCAGCCCAGTATTTTTTTAACTCTCTCGGCAATCTCATCAAGAGTAAAATGAGCCTTAACCAAATAATCGGTTGCACCAAGCTTCATACCTCTTTCAATTTCTTCTTCCTGACCGCAATTGGAAAGTATAATAACCGGAATTGATTCTGTTGAAGAATCTCTTTTTAGTTGAGACAAAACATCAAACCCATTCATTCCGGGCAAAAGCAAATCCAATAAAATTAAGTCCGGCTTACTTTCTTTTGCCAACTTAATGCCTTCCTCACCGTCGATAGATTCATAAACCTCAAAACCATCATCTTTTAGAGATTGAACAATAAGAAACCTTAATGTCTTCTCATCCTCTACCACTAAAATTTTATTTTTATTCTCCATAATATATGAAAATTTTAGTTAAAAATTATTATTTAACAGGCAGGCTAAAATAAAAAGTGGAACCCTTGTCTTTAATAGACTCAAACCAAACCCTTCCGTTATGAGCCTCAACAATATTTTTAACTATAAATAAGCCAAGCCCATTCCCGTCTGTTTCTTTTTTAAGAGCGTTTTCAGCCCTAAAAAATTTCTGAAATACGTTTTTATGTTCATTTTCAGGTATTCCAATACCGCTATCCTCAATGGAAAATTCTATTTCTTTGCCCTTGTTTTCCAATTTAATCGTAATCATTCCACCAACTATATTGTAGCTGATAGCGTTTTCCAAAAGATTTTGAATTACCAAAGAAATTTTTTTGGTGTCCACATTAACTTTGGGCAATTTTTTATTCGGAACCTGAAACTCAAATTTTATCTGCTTATTTCTGATTTTCTCCTGATACAGTTTAATAACCGACTGGACTATATTTTCAAAATCCACGGGAATCAAATCGTAAACTCTCCTACCTTCTTCTATTTTAACTACATTTAAAAGATCGTCAACAAGGTTTAAAATTCTTTTGTTTGAATAATGGGCTTTTTTAAGTACTTCTTTTTGACCTTCTGTTAGTTTTCCAATTTTTTCACTACCAAGCACTTCCAAGCTCCAGTTAATTTCCGATAAAGGGGTGCGTAATTGATGGGCGGAAATAGAAACAAATTCGGTTTTCATTTTTTCAATCATTTTTTCTCTTGTGACATTATGTATAATAACCAAGCTACCGATTTTATCTCCCTTTTCCTCAACAGGAATCGAGGTTACCTCAAGTATCAGGTCTCTATTAATTTCAAGCTCTTTTTTAAAATATTCTTTAATTTCTTTGCCCAAAAGATAAAATAAATTGCTTAATTTTTCAAAGTTTGAAAAATCATCAATTTTTCTTCCCAAAATATCGTCTTTGTTTATTTGAAAAACCCTGCAAGCAGCAGGATTAATTAAAGAGACTTTATTTTCTTTATTAAAAAACAATAAACCGTCGGTCAGATTTTCAATAATAATTGAAGTAATTCCTCTATTTTCTGTTTGATTTATCATAATATACTATATTTGAATTTCGGGCGGGATTTTGTCGACCGGAGGCTCGGAAAAAATAACATCATCTGTGATTGGCAAGCCTTTTTTAAGGTTTTCCAAAACCTGTCTTATTTCCTGATTATTAGGATCAATTTGTGCTACCTTTTCAAATGCTTGCTTTGCTCTTTCCATTTGCCCTTTTTTGTCATAAACAAAACCTAAAACATAGTAGGCGTTAGCGTATTCCGGATTTAGCTCAATTGCTCTTGTTAGTTCTTGTTCGGCCCGGTCCAAATTTTCTTTACGCCAATGAAGCAACCCCAACTGAAAGGCAATACCTTCGTCCAAAGGTGCAATTATTTTGGTTTGCTCAAGCTTTGAAATAGCTTCTCCCAAATCACCTTTTTGGTCATAAACTATTGCCATAAGATAATGAGCTAAGGCATAATCCGATTTTAACTGAATTGAAGCTATTAAATTATCAAGAGCAAGATTAAGGTTTTGTTCTTTAAGGTCGAACTGGCCTTTACCGGCAGCTTCTTGGGCTGCCAAAACATAAACTCTGCCCTTTTCCCCAAAAATAAAAGGTGAGGCAGGCTCCAGTTCAGCCGCTCTTTTGTATGATTGGATCGCAACCTCAACTGCTTCCGGAATCCCTATTAAATTGCGGTAAAAAAATCCTTTAACATTCCAATTGGCCACATTATATGGGGCTAACTCTATTGCTTCATTTATTCTTTCGTCTCCCATAAGAATAGCCTGACTAATTAAGGCTCTTTTCTGTTCCATTGTTAAATTAGGGTCTTCCGCTATCATATTTGCCTTGGAAAGATAAAGCTGGGAAAGGTCCCGACGGTAAATATCAAAAGAAGGGTTTAGTTGAATCGCTTCTTCAAAAAAACCGATTGCCTGCTCAAAATTCATAACTTGAGCTGCCTGAACACCTCTTAAATATTTAACTTCGGCAAAATACTTTTGGCCCTGTAAGAAAAAAATGCTGAAGCTACCGATTACCAAAAGAATCAAAACCAAGTTGGCCACAATAATTGCCGAATGGGAAGAAATATCTATTTCTTTCTTTTTTGAATCAGAGCTTAAAAATAAAATAAATCCGGCCAATAAAAAGAAAAAAGTGAAATAAATAACAAAATTGAAATTATAATAAAAACCGGCAATAATTAACCCAAGCGCTCCGGCAAAAAAACCAACTTTAACTTCGTAAAAATTTTTAACTTCGCTCTTTATTAGGTCTTTAATTCCAAAATAAACAATTGAAAAATAAAGAAAAGTTAAGGCTATTATGCCCAAAACTCCTTTTGTCAAAAGCCAATCCAAAAAAGAAGTACTTCCTTCTGAAAATCTTGTCCCCCAAAATAAGGTTTGATTGAGTATTGGGGAGCGATGTTTGGAATAGTTAAAAATAAAAGTCCCGGGACCTGTACCCACAATCATATTTTTAATTCCCTCGTTAAAAGAACCTCTTAAAATATGAGCTTCGGAGTTAAAGCCGAGCGAAATTTCAGTAGGTAAAACCGGAAAACCGAATATTTGCGAAGGAAAGAAGTAGAAAAAAATAGAAGCAATTAAGCCAAGCATCAATAAAGATGCCCAAAGAGGTTTTATTTTATTTTTCTGGTCTTTAAGACAAAAAACAAATAAAATTAAAAATCCGATTGTCAAAACAGCCAAAGAAACCCTAAAATTAATTAAAACAATGTTTATAAAAAAAATAAGAGATATTAGGGCTAAAACTGTTTTTAAATAGCCCTTTGAATTAAAGGTTAAAACCAGAGATAAAGGCAAAAGCACGGCTGCAAAAAGGGCCAGAGAATTAGTTGTGCCAATAGTGTTAAAAGAAATAACTTTTGTAAATTCGAATGGCAAAATAAAAGCTCCGTAGACCTGAAAAATATTAATGATTCCGGCAATTGCTCCTGCCGATAAAAAAAAGAACAAAAAAGGAAAAAATTCTTCTTTTTTCTCGAAAGAATTAATAATAAGAAAGGCTAATGTTATAAATAAAAGAAAAGATATAAAGCTGTCGGCAACAACCATGGGAGAGCCGAAAAAAGAAATGTTTGAAGAAATAGAAAACAAAGAAGAAGTCAATAAAGAAAATAAAATCAAAATTAAGGCCAAATAAAAGGCCCTATTTTCTCTTAAAAAAAACTTTCCTTTGAAAATACCCTTACCAACCCAGCCTATTAAACTCAAAAAAATCAAAATTAAAGCCAAAAACTGCTTTGGAAAATCTAAAAAGTTTTGAGTAAAAGGCAGGAAAAAAATCGGAATTAAGAATAAAACCAAATAAAGAGAAAACTTATTAAGTTTATCGAAAAATTCAACCAAATTCATATTTTAATAATTTCAGCTATTTTTAATTTTAATATTATATATGAAAAGGGTCAAGCGTTAATTTTAATATTTTGAAGTATTCCCAAGGAAATAAAAATAGCTATTAAATTACTGCCACCATAGCTTAAAAAAGGCAAAGAAATTCCGATTATGGGCAAAACCCCCAAATTCATGCCAATATTGATAAACGCTTGGGAAACCAAAGCAACTATAAGTCCGATACTAAAAAGCCGGGGGAAATTACTTTTGCTTTTCAAAGAAATTATAAAAATACGCCAAATCAAAAAGAAAAAAACAATTAAAAAGACGGAAACACCAATCAGGCCTGTTTCTTCCGCAAAAGCCGCAAAAATAAAGTCAGTCTGAGGTTCGGGTAAAAATCCATGCTGAGTTTGAGACCCCTTAAAAAGGCCTTGCCCGAAAATCCCGCCTGAACCAATTGCAATTTTTGACTGATTTTGACTCCAATCGGCCCCTAATGGGTCGGTCGGAAAAACAAAACTAAGCACTCTTTCTTTTTGATAGTCCCTCATTAAAAAAGACCAAGTAAATGCAAATAATATAAGCCCGCAAAGAAGTAAAATTAAAAAATGACGTAATTTTATTCCGGAAACAACAAGTATGCCAATCCACAAGGCTATTAAAATAGATATGGAACCAAAATCGGGCTGAAAAAATGTTAAAACAGAGGGAATAAAAACATAAAAGCCCGAAAGGATAATATGCTTAAATCGATACATTTCAACGTGCCTTAAAGAAAAATATTTTGCCAATAAAATTATTAAAACTATTTTTGCAAACTCTATCGGGTCGATTGAAAAAGGTCCTATTTTATACCATCGCTGAACCCCCCTTATTTCAGGAGCAAAGAAAAATAGTCCGGCTAAACTCAGAACGGATAATAAATATAAAATCAAAATCAAATAAGTATTTTCACGAAAAATCCTCCAGTTTAAAAAAGAAAACAAAAGCATTAAAAACATGGCTATTACAAAAAAAGCAATCTGCTTTTTAAAGTTTAAAAAATCTCCTCTACCCAAGGAAGAGCTGTATATTGACAATAGCCCAAATCCAACCAATAAAAAAGAAGCAGCAACCAAATACCAGTCTAATTTCTTTAAATGACTAAACATACTAATTTAAAATATAAATAAAAAACCTAATATTTAATAACTTTTAATTCTAAAAAACGAAAAGCGTAAAATGAAAAATGTAAAACTACAACTTAAAACTTAAAACTTTTCAAATTAAATAATCCGGGGCGTGAAATATGGAATCTTGAATGGGGATATTGAATTAAAAATTTAGGACCCATAATGTTGCTTCTCCCGGTGAAGCAACGCCCTTTTATTGTTCTATTGGCTGTTGCTTCTCCCGGTGAAGCAACGCCCCTTTATTTGTTCTATTGGCTGTTGCTTCTCCCGGTGAAGCAACGCCCCTTTATTGTTCTATCAGTTTTAAGAATTCTTTTTCGTCTATTATCCTTACTCCCAGTTTCTTTGCCTTATCAAGCTTTGAGCCCGGCTTTTTACCGGATATTAAATAATCCGTTTTTGAAGATATATTTTCAGAGGTTTTACCTCCCTGAAAACGAATTTTTTGATAAGCATGGTCTCTGGTTATTGAATCAAGG
>PWRH01000082.1 GCA_003556525.1 Candidatus Nealsoniibacteriota bacterium | reverse complement strand
CACCCCTCTTATAAACAAGTTTTCATCAATTTCCAGTCTTTTGGGAATATCGGTGATAGTTGGAGGTTCCAAGGCAATACTTACTTCCCGGGCTAAAAAATCATCTTCCAACAAGGCGTCTTCTTCTTCAGAAGCAATAATTTCACTAACAAAACAAAAAAAGGAGAAAAATAAAAAACAAAACAGTCCTAAAAAAATAATTTTTTTAATATTGAAAGTTTTTATGTTTAAAACGTAATTTCTCATTTTTAAATTTTGCCTTATTATTTAACGCAACGAAAACCTGTTCCGGGACCGACAGAGGCAGGTTCGTAAATTAAATAAATCGAATAAATTCCGGCCCGGGATTGGTTGTCCCAATAGCCTCCCCTGGTAAAGGCTCTAACTCCCTCAAAATGAATCCAAAGATAATCTTCGTTATAGTTCGGATCCGGCTGATTAGGGTCGGTTGAAACCGGAAACCCTTTGGAGTCTGCAACATTAATATAGCCTCTTTCCGGAAGTTCTCTTGTTTCTTCATAAACTCCGTCGATAATTATTTCCTGGGTCCATTCCCAAACATTGCCGATCATATCATAAGCTCCGGCAGCAGAAACACAATTGGAACCACTGCCTGTTGGGCCGGGCTGGGATTGCCAGTTACTGGCAACATGACAATCATTAACCCCCCATCCTGAATCAGGATCCGGTGTGCCCAAGGCTGCCAAATACCATTCTTCGTTAGTAGGCAGTCTTTTGCCCGCTTTAGCACAAGCGGTTTGAGCCTGGGTTTGGGAAATATATCTCCAAGGAACAGCGTTTGCAACAGAAGCGGGTTTGCAATTCGGATTATTTAAATTTTCTCTGGTTTGGGCTTGATTTTGCGGGTCTTTATAGGTGCAATTCGGTCCGGCAGATGATTCATATTTGTCTATACAAAATCCGCCATCTGAAGAAAGAACAAAAACCATATCCCTAGGACAAGGAGAGCCGTCTTCGCCAAGTCCGTCTCTGACTGAAGCGGAAAACATAAAGTCCAAATTATCGGTTGCTCTTGCACCAACAACAGTTAAAACTATCGCTGACAAAATAACTATTATTGATCTTTTTTTGCGCCAAAAATATTTAATCATAATTCAAAGTCTTTTCCAATAATCACAATCAGATCTTCGTTTTGATTTTCGTCTTCTAAAAGTTCGGCAGAGCCGTTAAAAAAATTATTTAATAGTTCAGCGTCTTTTTCTTTCCCTGTTTTATATTTTATCAAAGTTTTTTCATAATCAAAACTATCTGCATTGGCCATATTTGTTATTGTAAAACCTTGTTCTTTAAGCCTTTCTCCAACCGTTAGGGCTGCACCGGTAATGCCCGAACCGTTTAACACCAATACTTTTAAACTTTCTTCTTCTATTATTTCAACAGTCTCTTCTTCAATAAAATCCTCTTCTTCAACAAAATCTTCTTCCTCAGTAGAAATTTCCTCTTCTTCAATAAAAATTTCTTCTTCTATGGCTTGGTCCGGCTCAGGCATCCAAAACTCATCAACCTCAACAGCAACTTCAAATCTTTTTGCTTCTTTTAAAACATCTTTAAAGTAAAAGAAAACCGACGCCATTGCTAAAAAAAATATCAACAAAAATAAAGCCGGTAAAAAATATCGCCTTATTAAAAAACCGAAAAACTCAACCCTGCTTTCTGTTTTTATTTTCTTTTTACGAAATTCGGTTATTGCTTCAAAAATAGGTTTTTTTAAAACTTTGGGCGACAATCTTGTCTTTTTTGATTTTACTGTTATGCCGGCCTCTTTTTGTGCAAGAAAAACAGCTTTTCTAACATAGATTCTGATTGTAAAAACAATAAAGCCAAAAAATAAAATAATTCCTCCCAAAATTAAAGCGGTTGGCATTAAAGGTAAAACCCAAAAATAAACCGTTCTTGATAAGGTTTGCTTGGCCTCGTTTCCATATATTAAGGTCAAAACAGCTTTATATCTACCGGCTTCTAAAATAGAATCTTCAGCTCTCCAGGAAAAATTCCACCTTCTTATGCTTTCGGGCAAAATATTGCCATATTCGGTTTGATGGTTAATCGGAATCAGCCCCCTCTCTCTGCCCCAAAGGTTAAAAATTCTGATTTCTCCTTGGGGCTGAATATGGATATTTCCGATATTCTCAAGTCTAAGGCTAAAATTTACTTCAGGCTCCTGATAAAAACTTTTATCGGTTGAAAATTCTCTAATTCTGGCATCCTCGATTATATCGCCCCTAATATTAGCCAATATTAAAGAAGAAACCAGTGTGGAAATTTTAATGCCTGCACCGAAAAAATCTTCTTGTGCCTGCCGGGTTCCTGCTAAAATAGCGGCATACTTTCCGCCCGGCTCTGCGTCAAAAGGAACTCTGATTGTAAAAGGTACTTGCTTGCTTTGATAGGCCGGTATTAAAATAGGTTCAGTGTCTATTTCAACCCAATGGCTTAATAAAAATTTTTCCCCGCCCTTGGTGTCTCCTTCTTTAATAAAAACCACTCCCCCGTCAGTACCGCTTGTAAAATCCATTACTGAGGGAAAAATCTCCAAGTCTCTTGGATTGTTGTTGACTACTTTTATCGAACTGGACCAAACATCTCCCGGGCTTATATTAGCTTTAATCAGGGGCGGAGTAATCGTTAGCGTTAATTCTTCTTCGGCAAAAACCGGTAAAAAAAATCCCGACAAAATTAGCAAAAAAAATATTATAAAAAATTTTTTCATGCTTTAATACTTTTTTTCTTTTTTATTGTTTTTCCTTTTTTCTTGCTCTTAAGTTTTTTATTTTTTAAAAGCATTAACCTTTGTGCTTTATATTTTTTGAAATAATAAATTTGAAGTTTTCTTAAAATTAACCAAGTTAAAAGTAAACAAATTATTATTAAAAAAAAGAAAAAAACTATTAGAAAATACCAAGGTAAAATCCAAAAATAAACAGTATCAACAAGCTCTCTTCTTGTTTGATCGCCATATTCCGCGCTAAATATGGCCTTAAATCGGCCAAAACCTTTATCTGTTTTCCAGTCAAGGCTAAAAGATTCTTTGGAGTTAGGGTTAATTGTCAAATTGCCCAAATTAAGACTGGCAATTTCTTCTCCCTTTCTATCATATATATGTATAAAGCCTGTTGGCTTAATTTCCCGGTTCCCTATATTTTCAATTTCTCCGACAAAACCGATTGGAAAAGTTAAAAACAAATTCCTTTCCGGCAAAAACCTAACAAGCTGAGCCCTTTCTACAATATGCTCTTCCACCTCTAAAGACAAAAGCACTTCGGGCTGATTTGTTTTTAAAGCATTGGCTTCTGCCTCAGGCCTGGTAGAACCTCGGCTAAAAATAACGGTTCCATAATATTTTCCCGGTTTTGCATTAAGATTGACGTCAATGGAAAGAGAAATTTCCTTTTCTTCTCCGGGAGCAAGTTCTATTCTGCCTCTTGGAATAACCACCCATTCTGCCAAAGAGCCACCTCTGACACTTTCTTTTTTTGAAATATCGTTCACTATCGGATACAGCCAGACCGATGAATCCGTATTATTTTGGATATTTATTGTAAAGTCAAAAACCTCGCGGGGCTTTGCCTTTTGATCTATGATTCTTGGAGATACTTCAACCTCGGCTAAAATTAAACCGGGAAACAAAAATACCGAAAAAAAAATTATAGATAAAATAAATATTCTTTTCATAAAATTAAAACTCCTTTTTATTTTATCATATAATCTGCTTTAAATAAAAAACAACAAAAATATTATTCCAACAACCAGAAAAATTAAAATTAAAATAAGGGTAATAATCAGCCCCAAATATATTAAAGGAGACGGCCCTTTATATTTTTTTACATATCTTACCTTACCCACGCCCGCATCCTGCAAAGCTTTTTTAATTGCTTTGCTTTTGTAAACTTTTAAAAATAGGGCTAGAAGCGCAGCTAAAAAAATCAATCCTAAAAATATCGGAACAACGATTTTCCAAGGAATTATCCAGAAAGACGTTTGGCTCGATACCGTTTGAATTCCCATTCCTCCTTGGTCAGCCGGTGTACCAAAACTTAAAACAAGAAAAGCGGTATATCTGCCAAACCCCAAATTGTCCTGCCAAGAATTTTCAAAGCGCCTGGTACTACCGGGTAAAACATTGGATCCGGCTGAATTAACCTGCAAAATATCAACTTGCCTTCCAAGCATATTTTTAATCTCAATAGAACCTACCGGCTTAATGTGGACATTGCCCAAGCTTTCAACTCTTGTTAAAAAGCTAACCCTGAAAGGATTACCGTAAAACATCTTGTTGGTGGCAAATTCCCTGATTCTGGCACTTTCATCAACATCTCCCAAAACATGAAAAAGGGCCAATATGCCAACATGATTGGTAAGCGCAAGAACCGCCCCTTCTTCAGGGTCTACCTGAGGCGCTTTCGGGCCAAAAATCACTGCTCCATAATAACCGCCGGGTCCTGCGTCTTCCGGAACCCTAAAAGTTAAAAGAACTTGCTTTTCCTCTCCGGGAGCAAATTCAATTCCCTGGCTTGGCACATCTACCCAACTTGATAAATAAGGTCCTTCTTCAGAACCTGCAGGAATAAGCAACGGCTCTCCGCTTTCGCCCCTGGCTTTAAAATCCATCAAATAAGCATAAAAGATTTTGGGAGTATTGGAAACATTGGTAACCTTAACAAATTTTACCAGTGTTTGACCGGGCTCAACCAATCCCTCTATCCTTAATGGACTTGCCTTAATTCCTTCTTCGGCAAAAACAGTTGGAACAATGGCAAAACAGCAAAACAAAGCCAAAAATAAAATCAAAAATAAGTTAACAAACTTTTTCATAAAAAATTTCTCAACAGCCGGATTTTAACAACTTAAACTATAGCTCTCTTAATAGCGCTAATATTAATAAGAAAAAAAGCTTCCATGGTAAAATCACCAGGATGGAAGCTTTAATTCTTTGTAAGGAAAAGATAATAGCATTTATCCGCTTTTGAATCAGCACATATCTGATTCTACAAAAGCTAGTAAACAGGTGTGGCAATATAGGTTAGGGTGTTGGTATAATCACCGGCTGCTTGCATAGCAGTAATTTCAATTCTGTAACCTACCCTGGTTGTCCCTTTATGCTCGGTTGAGCCATCAGCCGGACCGGTATGACACATTACCGTGGCCTGATCAGTCCCGCTAAAACCAGCCCAAAGATTGGTAGTCTTTAATCCGTAGTAACCTGGTGTATCAGGATCCTGACAAGTTACAGCTACGCCCTGGTCTTCCGAGGTAAATCCAAAGTGACCGTAAGTGTCAGGTTCATCTATATCTCCATTCGGTTGAGACCAAGGATCAGGAGCAGTATAGCTAACGCAAGTTCCTTCTTCAAAACAACTAATTTCATCTCCGGCAGCACTGGTTAAATTACCATCCTGAAAAACAACAACCGAATAACCATCACTCGCATTGGTTAATACACTTAGGCTCTGAGCAGCAACAACAGAGCTACCTATCGGCAAAGTACCAAAAGGAATTGTTGTTGTAGTACTGGTTACATTGGTAGTTGTATCTTTGATTGATTGGCCCTCGTTTAATCCGGAAATAGAAAAAGACAAAGTAGCATCAACCGTGGCAGTAACTGTTACTGCTTCAATAATTGCTACCATGGCATTTGCTCTTTCAAAAACAGTGCTTCCATCACTATTGGTTGTTTCAATCAAAAACTGATAAGTGTCAGCCACTCCCACTGGATTGCTTTTTGAAGGATTGGTAACACCCTCTACAACAACTTGATGGGTGCCTGTGGCAATAGCGGAATCAACCGTACACCTTACAAGCTGACCGTCAACAGAAGCAATGCTGTCTCCCGGACAAGTTACGCCTCCAATAAGAATCCCGGTAAACCCGCTAGGAAAAGTAATATCTATCCTGTCATCTGTTGATAATGCAGCACCGGTTGTAAAATCAAAGGTATGAGTAACATTTTCTGCTTCAGGAGTTGAACTGCTAATAACATTTCTTACTTCGGACAAAGAGTCAGTCGCACCTACTCTCGGCATTGTTGGAAAACCAAGCAAAACCAAAGAAAGAATCATTGCCCAACCAAAAACTTTTTTAAATGAATTCTTCATTTGTAATAATTTTTTTATTATTTATTGTTTCGACCTTTTTTTTATATTTTTTTGTTTTTTTAAGCTAATTTTTTTTATAAATTCTTTCATTTTACCATTTATTAAAATCAAGTGTCAATTGTGGAAAAGAGTTAAAAAACAGGCATAATAATATAGGATATTTCACTAATATACTCACCTGCCGACTGCATTTCTGTTGCCTCAACCCTAAATACCAAATCAAAAGTAATCTCACCTTCTCCTGTTGGGGAGGGATGATAACCTATCTCTTTTGGTGTTGCTTCAAATCTTGCATAACTATTGTTGGCAGCAAAACGCGAAACATTACCGGAAGATAAAACATCGTCTCCTGTATGATAACCAAAAGCTGAAGTGTTTTCACCAATACCCCATGCACAAGGGCTTTCATTCTCGCAAGTTATCGGATTTATCAAATCTTCTCTTGCACTAACCAAACTGTCTTTTTCAAAAACAAAAAGATGGTAGCCTTTCGGCGCATTGGTTGATATTGTAAAACGCTGAGCCCCTATTCTTGAAGTGTTAAAAGGCAAATTGCCAAAAGGAATCCCTGTAGCACTTGCATCAATATTGGTTTCCACTCCTTCTGTTTCCGTTCCCGAAGAAAGGCCTGAAACACTGAAAGAAAGAGCTGATGTTCCGGTAATTATGCTTGGATAACTATAGTCCCCTCCTTTCAAAACCGGATTATTATTCGTATTGTCATAAGCTCTAAAATAATAAACAACACCTTCTTCCGCATTATTATTTTTAATTACAAACTCCCATTCTGCGGCTGTAGAGCTGGCATGAAGATAAGAACTCGTAGAAACTCCGGAAGTATTATGGGTGGCAAAAGCTTCGGAGTCACTCAAAACCAAAGTATCAATAAGGCTATTGTCTTCTCCTGCGCCGGAGCCGTAACACCATTCATCCTCATTTCCGCACTCGCCTATTTCTTGAAGAAAATTAACATTTTGTGAAAAATCAGAGCTGGTTGAATATTGAATCCTCATCTTAATATCTTCTCCGTCCGTTCCGGCAATTTCATTTATTGTTAATCTAAGTTTTATTGTTTCCTCCGGCAATAAATAAGAAGGTGTTTGATTTTCTTCTGCCAAAGGATATTTTGGGGTTTCATTGTTTTGGTCGATATACCATCGCCAATTTTGCGATTGGGAAAAATAATCGGTATGGAATTCCCAATTTTCATTATTGCCGGCATTAAAGTTGCCGGGGTCAGTCGCATCTATAAAAGAAGCAGACCCTGAAGCATCTGAATCCTGAACATTTACATAATAAACAGGGTTTGAATTAACGTTTAAAAACCAGTGCTCTCCAAGACTGGAGCTGCGCAAAAATATTCTGGTGTTAATTGATTGGCCGTTCCAATCAATTTTATCAAAATAAAAAGTTGAGCCGGCCTGAAATTGAACCCTAACAGAGGGCGTAGTAATGGTTGAAGTGGCAGCTGTAGTGGTAGCTGTTAAAATAATGCCCGGACTAAAAGGATCGTTTGACCCTGAACTGTTGGTAAAAACCAGATTGTTAAAAGCCGAATCATCGCTTAAGTTTCCGGAAATTGTTTGCTGGCTACTGCCATCAAAAACAACTGTGCCGTTATTATGGTTAAAAACTCCCTGATTGTCCCAGTTTCCGGCAATTGAAGTTGTTGCGTTTGAGGCTGTAAAAACATTATTGGAGTTGATTAAAAAATTGCCTCTTATTTCCAAATCAGGACTGTATTCGTCGGCTGTTACGCTTCCTTGATTGGGCTCATTTCCTATTTCAAAATATCCGTTAATGGTTATTGTCTGACCAGTATCGGTTCCAAGTATATAAGTAACATCTTCCGGAGGATACAGTTCCAAATTATAATATTCTCCGCTGGTAATATATACTTCGATTGGTGCAGCCTCTTCTTCCGTAGTAAAGGTAGTGGCAGTTGACCATTCGCTCCAGTCGCCATTTTTATGCCTAACCCGCCAACGGTAAACAGTTTCATAATCCAAGGCAGAGGATGGGTCCAAAGTAATACTGGTAAGATTTTCCGTATCTTCTTCGGAATCAAAAACAGGATCACTAAAATCAGTATCTGTATTAAGAGTTACTTGCCACTGAGAAGCACTATGCGATTCATTTTGAGGATGAGAATAGGCTGAAGATTCCAATGTCGGGACAATTGAAACACCGGTTGATGCATTTACAGGAGAAACATTGGTCGGAGTATTGGGCGGATCTATTGTATAATTAACCTCAACATACCAGGCATAAACATAACCTTGCGTCGGGCCTCCGCCACCGCTTCTTTCGCTCGTAAAGTTAGCACTTATATCGCCAATACTTGAGGGATTGCTCCAAGTGGCAGAAACCCATGAAGCTGAAGTATTTGGGCTTACTGTTATTGAGGCAACCCCTGATCCATTATTTCTAAGGCTTATATTCATCTGATGATTACTCCCTGTTTCAACATATGCCCAAAGTACAATCTCATCAATATTTTGCTCAGTAATCTCGTCTATTTGATGCTCGTCTATGTTGTCTGCATTAGATGCATTATCAATATAACTGGTTGTATTCGGTGCTTCGGACTGCCTTGTTCCTTTTGCCAAAATAGCATAATGGCCAATACTGCAGTCAGTACCAACACAATTCCATTCCGCTGTAACATCTGAGGTTGGATCATAATAACTTGAACCTGCCAAAATCCTGTCAATTTTAAGAAAAGGAACAAAGTTATGGCTTGACCAAGGAAAACCGTAAAAAATTGAACCAAAAATAGTTAAAAAAACAATAAATTTCTTTAGATTATTTTTAATGGTTAAATAATTTCTAACGATAAAGCGAAAATTAAAAATAAAAATTAAAAATATTAATAAAAAGAAAAGGCAGGCATAAATTGAATTTTTCTTCTGAATAATATTTTTAAAAGAAAAATTTTGACCGGAAAAAAATCCCAACAATCTTTGATTTAGCTTTGAAGAATGCTCAACTCCGAGCAAAGAATAACTTTCAATTCCAAACTCCGGGTTAGGCCCAATATATCTAAATGTTGAATTTCCGGAATCAAATGTTCCGTTTAAGGTAAAGGGTGTGCCCCCTCCTCTAATTTCTATAACTATGCTGTCTTGCCCGGCCTCAAGCAAAGCATCAGCCTCTACTTCCAAATAAGTGGCTGACAAACTGTTTTCCGGAGTATAAGTATGGCCGGCACTGACAAGCAAAGTGTAATAATCGTCTGCGTCTAAAAAACAAGTTGGACCGGAAGAAACACTGTAGGGCAAATTTCCGCCACCCAAACTCTCTGAATCAAAGTGCCCGATATCGCAATTATTGATCGCTTCCCCGTTTTCATGCCTTAAAGCTATGTGCACATTATATATATTAAGATCATCAATATTTTCCGAGTCGCATATTGTAACAACAGCGCCTGATTCTCCCGTACCTGATTCATCCTCGTCAATAAAAACAGTAATCGGCTGGCCAAAGGAAGCTTCTTTATCAATAAACTGATAAAAGCCGTTTATATCAGCGCTTGTGGTGGCAACAGAAGCTCCGTCTATTGCCAAATGAATTACTGAGCTTAAGGATGAGGTTGTTGTTTTAT
>PWRH01000017.1 GCA_003556525.1 Candidatus Nealsoniibacteriota bacterium | reverse complement strand
TTTTGCTAAAGTTAAAAAGTTGCTTAAAACTTTTTTTCCGTTTTTTTCCACGTCTTTAATTGATTTGATGAATTTTTCAAAATCAGCTTCATTTTTTAAAAAACCTTCTTTAATGAGTGCTGTTTTGCGCATTAAGGCAATTTTTTGAATTTCTTTTTTACTTAATTCCAAATGAAATTGGACAAGTTTTATTTTTTTATTGATTGCAATAGCTTGATTTTTACAAAGAGGTGAAGATGCCAAAATTTTCCAGCCGGGCAAAGCTTTTTTAATTACGTATTTATGACTTGATTGGAAAATAATGTTTTCAGGCAGTCCCTTAAATAATAAATCTTTTTTCCCTAAGGCGGTTAATTTTACTTTTGTATTTCCCAATATTCGGCCGTTTGGATTTAAAATTACTTCCGCGCCAAGTGCACGAGCCGTAAATTGCATTCCTCCGCAAATTCCAAGAATAGGAATTTCTTTTTTAACCAAAAATCTGATAAATTGATAGGTTTTTTTCATCCATTCTGTTTCATATTTTTCAATCGGATCTTGGGTTGACCCGCCCATAACAACCGCATTAAAGCTTGATATGTTTTGAGGAAGTTTTTCTTTTGAAGCATCAATCGAATACCACTGGTTTTTTTTCAATCCAAAAGCTTTTCGTACGGACTCCGGATAATTGCCTTTATCGTATATCTGAAGATTGATTTTTTCCCTTGTTTTTTTATTGCCGGTTAGAATATCAATAAATAAAATTTTCATATTATTTTTTAAATAAATTTTTTCTTTTTAAGACTCTTTGATAATTAAGTGCGAACCTATGCGCTTCATCTCTAACTTTTATTAGCAAGTTTTTATTTTTTTCAACCCATTTTTTATATTTTTTTTCATAAATAAATTCATTTTTATCTCTTTTTTTGCCCTTTATAATACCGACAACCGGAATATCTTTTTTTAGTGATTTTTTAACCGCATTAACCTGACCTACTCCACCGTCAATCAAAATCAGATCGGGTAAGCTCCATTCGGGATGATTAAACCGCCTTTCAATAATTTCTCTCAAAGAGCCTGTATCATCTTGAGTTTTTCTTGTTTTTATTTTAAATTTTTTATAATTTTTTTTCGACTCTTTTTCATTTTTAAAAACAACCATACTGCCGACAATAACTTCATCCCCCAGATTGGAAACATCGTATCCCTCTATTCTGTTTATTAGTTTTTCCCTCTGAATATTATTTTTAAAAAATGTTTTATCCAATAGTGCAAAATCAGCTATTTTTTTAAGTGAAAACAGTTGGTCTTTGATTCTTTTTGCCTCTTCAAAGTCTTGACTTAAAGAAGCTTTTTTCATTTCTTTTTGAAGAGAGTTTAGAAGTGTTTTCTTTTCTCCTTTTAAAAACAACACCAAAGGTTTGATTACTTTTTTATTATATTCTTTTTTTGATATTTGGGATGTGCAAACTCCAAGACATTTTTTTAGCTGGTAATCAAAACATGGTTTTTTTTGCTCATGATTACATCTGGAAATATTAAACAGCAAATGAAGAATTTTTAAAATTTCGGAAGTTTTTCCCTGAACATAGGGGCCAAAAACATATTTATAGTCTTTAACAATCAAATTTTTTTCTCTTACTGCTTTAAGTTTGGGAAAATCTTCTTTTGTTATTACTAAAAAATTCCAACTTTTATCGTCTTTTTCTTTTATATTGTATTTGGGCTTTAATTTTTTTATATAATTTGCCTCCAATATCAAGGCTTCAAGGGCTGAGTCTGTTTCTTGCCATTTAACTTCATCCACCTTTTCAATCAATATTTCTATCAGGCGGCCTGTTTTCGGCTTTAAGTAACTTTTAATTCTTTTTTTTAAAGAAGTTGCCTTGCCTACATAAACAAGTTTGCCTTTTTCGTAGAAAAGGTAAACCCCGAAAGAGTCCGGTATTTTTTTAATTTTATTTTCCCAATTCTTCATCTGTGAATTATTTTTCTTAAATATTTGCCTGTCCAGGTTTGCATCCTTGAAACCTCTTCCGGAGTTCCCTCTCCTGCCAGCTTTCCACCGTTATTACCTCCTTCAGGACCAAGGTCCACTACCCAATCGGCACATTTTATAAAATCCAAATTGTGCTCAATAACCATTACGCTGTTGCCAAACGAAACCAGTTTTTGCAAAAGAGCAATAAGTTTTTTAATGTCGTCATAATGCAGACCGGTAGTCGGTTCATCTAAAAGATAGAGAGTTTTCTTTGTATCCGGCTTGCTTAATTCTCTGCTTAATTTTATTCTTTGGGATTCTCCACCCGACAAGGTCGTTGCCGATTGTCCCAGTTTTAAATAACCCAAACCAACCTGATTTAAAACTTTGATTTTGTCGTTTATTTGAGGTATGTCTTTAAAAAATTTAGCCGCTTCTTCAATAGTCATATTAAGTACATCCGCAATATTTTTATTTTTATAATAAACGGACAGTGTTTCTTTGTTAAACCTTTTTCCTTTGCAAACATCGCAAACAACTTCAACATTGGGCAAAAAATGCATTTCTATCTCCAAAACACCTTTGCCCTCACAATTATCACATCTTCCGCCCGGCTTATTAAAGCTAAATCTTCCGGACTTATAGGCCTTTATTCTCGCCTCTCGAGTTGAAGCAAAAACAGCTCTTATTTCGTCAAAAGCTTTGGTATAGGTTGCAGGGTTTGACCGGGAAGACTTACCGATTAAAGATTGGTCAATTTTAATAATTTTATTTATATATTCTATATTTCTGATTTCTTCAACCTTAACATTGGGCTTAAAATAATTAAGCTTGCTTCTGACATATTTATAAACAACCTCGTTCATTAGGGTTGATTTGCCCGAGCCCGAAACTCCTGTTAAGCAAACAAACCTTCTTAAAGGAATATCAACGGTTAAGTTTTGCAGATTATTTTCTTTCGCTTTAATTATTTTTAAGCTTGGGATATCTTTGGAAACTTTTCTGGCCTTTTCCGGTTTTTCTATTTTTTCTTCCCCTCTCAAATATTTACCCGTAAGAGATTTTGAATTATTTTTATTTTTTAAAAGGGATTTTAATTCTCCCAAATACATTATTTCCCCTCCGTGCTTTCCCGCTCCCGGACCGAAATCAACTATCCAATCACTTGATAAAATAACTTCTTCATCGTGTTCTACAATAATAATTGTATTTCCAATGTCGCAAAGATTACGCAAGGTTTTAATTAAAAGAGCGTTATCTTTTTGATGAAGACCTATGGTTGGCTCGTCCAAAACATAAAGAGCTCCAACCAGTTTGGTTCCAATTTGAGAAGCAAGTCTTATTCTTTGAGATTCTCCTCCGGACAAGGTTCCCGACCTTCTGTCCAAATTAATATAATAAAGACCTACGCCCACCAAAAAATTCAGTCTGTTTTTTATTTCATTAAGAATTATTTCAGCTATTTCAATTTCTTTTTTTGTTAACTTTATCTTACTGAAAAAATCCAAAGACTTTTCTACGGTCATGTTTGTTGCCTCCCATATGTTTTTTCCACCCACTTTAATACTTAAAGCTTGATCATTAAGTCTTTTTCCCTGACAAGCCTCACAAGGGTCTGTGGTGAAAAAATCTTTGGTACCAAGACCACTGCATTCTTTGCAGTAGCCGTAAGGACTGTTAAAACTAAAAAGTCTGGGCTCTATTTCCGGAAAACTAAAAGCGCATTTTGGACAGGAATATTCCGTACTGAAAATAACCTCTTTTTTTCTCGGAAAAATAACCGTGCACAATCCGTTTGACATATCAATCGCGCTTTCTATTGCCTCGTTTAGCCTAAAATCAAAATCATCGTCAATGCTTTTTAAAGATATTCTATCTATAACTATTTCTATGGTATGTTTAATTTCCCGCTTAAGTAGAATTCTTTTTTTTAGACTTTTAATTGTTCCGTCTATTCTTATTTCATTAAAGCCGGCTTCGTAGGTATCTTGAAGCATTTGGTAATACTCTCCCTTTCTTCCTCTAACAACCGGAGAAAGGATTATCAGTTCTTCTTTTTTATCTTTTTTGATATTTTGTTTAATATTTTTAAATATTTCGTCGCTGGTCATTTTTTCAATTTCAATTTTACACAAAGGACAATAGGGTTTTCCAACCCTTGCATATAAAACCCTCAAATAATCATAAATTTCGGTTATTGTGGCAACTGTTGAGCGGGGGTTTGAGCTATGGGCTTTTTGATTGATTGAAATTGCCGGAGATAGCCCCTGAATATCGTCAACATCCGGTTTTTGCATACCTCCTAAAAATTGCCTGGCATAGGCGGAAAGTGATTCAATATATCTTCTTTGGCCTTCGGCAAAAATAGTATCAAAAGCAAGGCTGGTTTTACCGGACCCGGACAGCCCTGTAAAAGCGATTATTTTATTTCTTGGCAACTCAAGAGAAATATTTTTTAAATTATTTTCTCTTGCGCCTTTGATTATTATTTTATCTTGCATTTTTTTGTTTTATTTTTTTCTCCAAAACGGATATTTCATCTCTTAAGATGGCTGCCAGTTCAAACTCAAGCTTGTCAGCCGCTTGTTTCATAGTCCATTTTTTTTCTTTAAGCAATTCTTTTAAGTTTATTTTTCCGTCAATTGATTCTATTTTCAAAATTTTTTCAATTTTTTTTGATTTTTTATTCTCAATTCCGAATTGTTCAAGAATGTTTTTAATTGATTTCTCTATTGTTTTTGGAGTTATGTTATTTTTTTTATTATATTTAATTTGAATATTTCTTCTTCTTTCGGTTTCTTCTATTGCGAATTCGACGGATTTGGTAATTTTATCCGCATAAAGGACAACCCTTCCGTTAACGTTTCTGGCCGCTCTTCCGATTGTTTGAATTAAGCTGGTTTTGTTTCTTAAAAAACCTTCTTTATCGGCATCAAGAATCGCCACCAAAGAAACCTCGGGAATATCGAGCCCTTCTCTCAAAAGATTAACCCCGACAATCACATCTATCAAACCCTTTCGTAATTCGGTAATAATTTCCACTCTTTCCAATGTTTTAATATCGCTGTGAAGGTATCTGACTTTTATCTTTTTTTTGTTTAAGTAGTCGGTTAAATCCTCAGCCATTCTTTTGGTTAGCGTGGTGACCAAAGTTTTTTCTTTTATTAAAATTTGCGCCTCTATTCTTTCGAACAAATCTTCAACCTGGGTTTTTTTGCCGTTTATGGGTCGAATAATAACTTTTGGGTCAACCAAGCCTGTTGGTCTGACTATTTGTTCCACTACCTGACTGCTCTTGTTTTTTTCAAAATCCGAAGGAGTGGCTGAAACATATATTTTATTTTTTGTTAACTTGTCAAATTCTTTATAAACCAAGGGTCTGTTGTCATAAGCACTTTCCAGTCTAAAACCATGGTCGATTAATGATTTTTTTCTTGATTTATCGCCAAAATACATTCCTTCTATTTGGGGAATGGTTGCATGAGACTCATCAATAACGGTTAAAAAATCAGGGTCTGAAATTTTAAAATAATCAAGCAAGGTAAAGGGTGGCTCGCCTTTTTTTCTTGCGTCAAAATGTCTTGAATAATTTTCAATTCCATGGCAATAGCCTATATTTTGAATCATTTCCAAATCGTAATTAACTCTTTTTTTCAGCCTTTCATATTCCAAAATTTTACCTGTTTTCTTAAAGAAGCCGAGCCGTTCTTTTAACTCTTTTTTAATTTCTTCAACCGCTCTTTGCCGATTTTCTTTATTTAAAACATAGTGCTCTCCGGGAAAAAGAAACACTTCTTTTAATTTTTTAACAACATTTCTTCTTATCGGTTCAATTTCTTCTATTGAATCTATTTTTTCCGATATTTCAATTCGGTAAATTATTTTTCTGCTAACCGGCATTATTTCCAATATTCTACCCCTTAATCTAAAAGAACCCAATCTTAAATCTCCACTAACCCTTTCAAAGTGCATTTCAATCAAATTTTTTGAAAGTTCTTTTCTGTTGATTTTTTGTCCGGTTTTTATATTAAAGACGGTTTCTTTGTATTCTTTCGGAGAACCCAAGCCATAAATACAAGAAACCGAAGAAACTATAATAACATCTTTTCTGGTTAAAATGGATTGAGTGGAAGCATGTCGCAGCCTGTCAATTTCTTCATTAATTTGAGCCTCTTTTTCAATATATGTGTCGGTATTAACCATATATGTTTCCGGCTGATAATAATCGTAGTAGCTGACAAAATATTCAACCGCATTTTGAGGAAAAAACTCTCTGAACTCATTACACAATTGAGCAGCCAAAGTTTTGTTGTGAGAAATTACAAGGGTTGGTTTTTGTATTTGTTCAATTACGTTGGCAATGGTAAAAGTCTTGCCTGATCCGGTAACTCCAAGCAAAGTTTGATTTTGCATTCCGCGATTAATCCCCTGAACAAGTTTTTTAATCGCTTTTGGCTGATCTCCCTTGGGTTTTAATTTTTGATCTATTTTGAATTTCATAAATATGGGCTAAATATTTATTATAAAACATTTTGGCCAATTATAAAATACGCCCCCTCTATAAAGAAGGAGCGTATTATTTTTAGAAAAAATATTTATTTTTTGGAATCCATTACTTCTTTAAGTTTCAAAATAACGGTCCTGTCAAATCTTTCCCTTTCTTCGAGTTTTTGAGAAATATATTTTTTAATCCGTTCCATTTCCGGAATATAAACATGCTCCAAAGAGTTTACTCTTCTTCTTGTTTTTTCTATTTCTTCGGCCAAAAGCCTGATTTTCATGGTCAAATTGGCGTAATTTAAAATATCGTTTATGTTTTTTGAAATTTCTTTTTTTGACCGATAAATAAAATTATCTCCGGACAAAAGAGAAATTTTTGAATCTTCAACTTCTTTCAGATTTTTAACCTCCCCTTTTCTTATCTTAACTCCCATAACATTAAAAAACGAAAGATCAATGTCCGCTTTTGGTAAGTGAGAAACCAGGCCGGTTATTTTTCTTTCACCCATTTTATTGTAGGCAAAGAAAAAATCAAACAAAGCTGCAGGGATTTTTTGGTCAAGATCTTCCCTGGCCAATTTAAGATTCCTTATGTCAGCCAAAAACTCCTGCATCAATCCATCCAGCTTTTCTTTAAGCAAAGCATGCCCTGATTTGGCAGTATTAAGCCTTTTCTTTATTTTAAGTAATTCTTGTCTGGTGGGATTAACCTTTAGCTTCATCTAAGTATTTGTTAATTTCTTTTTCTTTAACTCTTTTTAATTCTTCTTTTGGTAAAAGACGAAGTATTTCCCAGCCAATATTGAGAGTCTCTTCTATTTCTCTATTTTGATAAACACCTTGTCTTAAAAATTTTTCTTCAAAAGCTTCGGCAAAACGAAGATAAGATCTGTCTGTTTCCGACAAAGAAGACTCTCCAAGAATAACCGTTAACTCTCTTATTTCTTGGCCTCGGGCATAAGAAGCAAAAAGCTGATTGGCAAGGCCCGGATGGTCTTCTCTGGTCTTGTTTTGACCGATTCCTTTGTCTCTGAGCCTGGACAAGCTCGGCAAAACATCAATCGGAGGATAAATTCCTTGCTGATAAAGACTTCTTGAAAGCATTATCTGGCCTTCGGTAATATAGCCGGTTAAATCAGGAATAGGATGTGTTTTATCGTCTTCAGGCATTGTAAGGATCGGGATTTGAGTTACAGATCCTTTTTTATTTTGAATTAAACCGGCTCTTTCGTATATTGTTGCCAAATCGGTATAAAGATAGCCGGGATAACCCCTTCTTCCGGGAACTTCTTTTCTTGAGGCTGAAACTTCCCTTAAAGCCTCACAATAATTCGTCATATCGGTTAAAATTACCAAAACATGATAGTTTTTTTCAAAAGCAAGATACTCTGCTGCAGTTAAAGCGAGTCTTGGCAAGGTAATTCTTTCAATAACAGGATCTGCTGCAGTATTTATAAAAAGAACGGATCTCGACAAAGCACCTGTTTTTTTGAATTCTTCAATAAAAAATCTTGACTCTTCAAAGGTTATTCCCATTGCTCCGAAAACAATGCTGAAATTTCCCGCTATTTTTGCCTGCCTTGCAATTTGAGTTGCCAAAACAGAATGAGGTAGGCCGGCAGCTGAAAATATCGGAAGTTTTTGGCCCCTAACCAAAGTATTAAGTCCGTCAATTGCGGAAATTCCGGTCTGGACAAAGTTGTCGGGATATTCCCGGCAATAAGGATTTATCGGGCTACCGTTAATATCAAGATTTTTTTCAGGAATAGGATAAGGATGATCGTCCAAAGGTCTTGCCGATCCGTCAAAAATTCTGCCAAGCATTGCTTCCGAGGCTTTTAGGGTCATTGTTTTTCCAAGAAAAGAAACTTTGGCTGAAAAAGGATCAAGCCCCCTGGTTTCTTCAAACATCTGTACCAAAGCCTTGCCTTCGGAAGCTTCAAGAACCCTGCCGATTCTTTTTTGTCCGTCTAAAAGCTCAACCTCAACCAATTCTTCGTATTTTACATTAAAGTTGCCCTCAACAAGAACCAATGAACCTGCAACTTCTTTTATTCCTTTATATTTCAACATATTAATTTATATCTTCTTCCGAAATAAATTTTGCTTTTGCCAGCTCAGTTTTTTCCGGAAGGCTTAAAACTTCATTAATATTTTTACCGGAACTTAAAAGCTCCAAACCTTTTCTATAATAATCAATAATCATTGCCAACATTTTTCTTTGTTTTTTAAAAGAGGTAAAAGTGTCAACTTCGTCAAAAGCGTTTTGCATAAGAAAGTCTTCCCTAATAATCCTGGCTGTTTCCATGGTTAGTCTGTCTTTGTCGGAAAGAGATTCAAACCCAACCAAACGGACTATTTCTTCCAACCTTGACTCTTCGTTTAAAATTTTCATTGCCTCTTCCCTATCTTTGGAAAAACCGGCTCCTCCCTCCCTCTCAAAAAATGAAGAAAGGTTGTCCATGTAAAGAGAGTAGCTGTTGAGCCAGTTAATTGCCGGAAAATGACGGGCATAAGCAAGCCTGTCTTCCAAGCTCCAAAAAACTTTAACGGTTCTTAAGGTATTTTGAGTTACCGGTTCGGAAAGATCTCCTCCCGGAGGAGAAACCGAACCAATTACGGTTAAAGAACCCTCTCTTTTGTCGGAACCAAAACATTGAATATAGCCCGCTCTTTCATAAAAAGAGGCTGTTCTTGAGCCAAGATAGGCGGGATAACCTTCTTCTCCGGGCATTTCTTCCAATCGGGCGGATATTTCTCTTAAGGCTTCAGCCCATCTTGAAGTAGAGTCAGCCATTAATGCAACATGATAACCCATGTCTCTAAAGTATTCGGCAATTGTTATGCCGGTATAAACCGAAGCTTCTCTGGCAGCCACAGGCATATTTGAGGTATTGGCAATAAGAATTGTTCTTTCAAGTAATGGTTTGCCTGTTTTTGGATCTTTTAAATGAGGAAATTCTTTTAAAACGTCTGTCATTTCATTACCCCTTTCTCCGCATCCGATAAAAATAATAATTTCAGTATCAGCCCATTTTGCTATTTGGTGCAACACAACTGTTTTACCACTTCCAAAAGGGCCGGGAACAGAGGCTGTGCCACCTTTTGTTACTGGAAAAAAAGTATCAATAACTCTTTGCCCTGTTGTCAAAAGAGTGCTTGGTACCATTTTTTTCGAAAAAGGCCTTTTTTCCCTAATTGGCCAGCTTTGAACCATTGTTATTTTTTTTATTTCATTGTTTTTATCTTTTATTTCCGCAACCGCTTCTT
>PWRH01000046.1 GCA_003556525.1 Candidatus Nealsoniibacteriota bacterium | reverse complement strand
TTTGAAAAGAAGCTTGCTTCTTTGAGCCCCTCTCCCGCCGCATAAAAAACTGAGCGCATTTTGGCGTTCAGTTTTTGTTGTGGGGCAAGAATCCCCTTAAAAAAATTAAAATTATTATAATTATCCTCGGGCAACTACAATGCCTATTATTTTTTTGGCACCGGATGTTTTTAGGGTTTTCGCACATTCTTGCATTGTTGCTCCGCTTGTGTAGATATCGTCAATCAAAAGAATGTTTTTTCCTTCAATGGATTTATTTGCCAAAAAAGCATCTTTGAGATTGTTTTTTCTTTCGGCTATTGAAAGTTGAGTTTGGGGAATTGTTTCCTTTATTCTTAAAAGTGAATTTATTAATAAAGGAACTTGAAAAAATAATGCCAGTTCTTTGGCGATTAGCTCTGCCTGGTTGTATCCCCGCCATTTCAGCCTTTTTTTGGAAAGAGGAACCGGAACCAAGTGGAATTTTGAAAAATCCGGGTTATTGTCGATTAATTGAAAATGATTTATAATCAACCAAGAAAGAGTTTTGCCGAGCTCTTTAATAAAGGGCCGGTATTTAAATGATTGTATTAGTTTTTTGGTTAAGTTTTTTTGATAGTCCAGACTAAAATAGAGGTCGTCAATATTTTGGCAGGAAAATTTTTGATGAAACCTTGAAATATCGATAATTTCTTTACAGTCGGCACAAAGATAGTTTTTTTCACCTCCGCAGCCAAAACAAAATTTCGGGAAAAATATATCTTTTAAAAATTCATTATTTTTAACAATTTTTTTAAAACTCATTTATAGCAGATATTTTTTATAGTGTTATAATATATGATATAGTATATTAATTTTATGTGGAAGCCTTTCGGATTTATTTTACCTCAAAAGTTTTTAGGCGTAGACGTTGGCACATCTTCAGTTAAAATTGTTGAAGTTTCTAAAGCCGGTAATCGTAAGAAATTGGAAAACTACGGCGAGGTTGCTGCTTCTGTTTTTTACGAAAAACCTTTTAGAACCTTTCAAAAAAGCACTCTTTTGCTTTCGGACGAAGAAATAGCAAAGGGTATTAAAGGCATAATTGAAGAGGCGGGCATCAAGACAAAAGATGCTGTTTTTTCAATCCCTGACTTTTCTTCCTTTTTTACTTCCTTTAGATTGCCGCCAATGACAAAAAAAGAACTGCCCCAGGCAATCAAGTATGAGGCAAGACAACATATCCCGATTCCTTTGGCAGAAGTTTCACTTGATTGGAAAATAATCGAAAGCAAAGCAATAGACAAAGACAAGATATCTTTTAAGGTTTTACTGGTTGCAGTGCCCAATGAAGTAATCAATCAATATCAGAAAATTGCTAAAATTTCAGGGCTTAATATTTTTGCCCTTGAGGCTGAAGTGTTTAGTCTCATCAGGGCTTTGGTTGAAAAAGGAGATAAAAAGACAACAGCTGTAATCGATATCGGCGTTCAGAGCACCACCTGTAGCATTGTTGATAATGAAATACTGAAAATGTCCCATAGCTTTGAAATGTCCGACAACAATCTTAATTCAGTGCTTTCCAAGAGCCTGAATGTTAATCTTGTCGAAGCCGAAAAAGTAAAAAAAGAACACGGCCTTAAAAATAGTGAAGACAATAAAGTTCGAGAAATTTTATCCCCTTTGGTTGATATTATTTTAAGCGAAGTAAAAGATATTTTGCGCAGTTTTAATTTGCAGGAGAAAAAAGAAGTTGAAAAAATAATAATTGCCGGAGGAGCGGCTTCGACTCCCGGGCTAAAAGAATATTTTCAAAACTTTTTTCAGAAAAAAGAGATTGTTATTGGTAACCCCTTTTTAAATATGGCTTATTCGCCGGTATTAAAAGACACTTTATATGAAATAGCTCCCAGCTTTGCCATTGCTGTTGGTGCGGGCTTGCGAGGCTTGCATGAATAAAAAGAGTTGTGGTAATATAATTTAATGGTGGAAATAATTCCCAAAAAAACAAAAAATTTTTTAAGTTCCAGCAAACAGTTTGGTTTTGTTTTTTATTTGATTGTTTTTATTTTAATTGTTTTAATTGCATCATATTTTCTTTTGAATTTTCTTGTAGAGAATTCAAGAGAAGAATTTTCAAATCTTGAGAAAGACTTAAAAGAATTAATGACGCCTGAAAAAAAAGTGCTTGAAAAAGAAATTTTGGATATTAGCACCAAGATAAGAAACTTTTCTCTTCTTTCCGAAAACCATATTGCTCCTTCCCAACTGTTTATATTTATTGAAGAAAATACGCATCCTGACGTTTGGTTTTTTGAATTTGAATTGTCTTTAGAAGAAAAAGAGCTTGTTCTTTACGGCAGGACTGAAAATTACAAAATCCTGGGTCAACAGATTATTCTTTTTGAAAATGAACCGGCTATGACAGATGTTTTACTGGAAGATGTTTGGAACAACAGAGAAGGAAATATTGACTTTATTGTTTCTCTTAAAATACACTCTGATGTTTTTAAGCCTTATTTTTTAACAAAAGATCAATCCAATGAATGAATTTAATTCACCATTAAGCTTATCCAACTATAAGTCAATTATTGCCCTTGGCCTTATTCTTATTATTGTTGCAATTATTGCCTTGGTTTTGTATCCGAGCTTTCAGGACCTGCAAATATCCAGACAAAGGGTTGAAGAGAAAAAAAGAGAAATTGAAAGAGAGAAAGAATATTTAGCCAGCCTTACCCGCACCAAAAACAATTTGGCAAACTATCAAGACCAAGTTGACTTGATTGAGGCTGCTTTGCCGGACAATCCTTCGATTCCCTCTCTTTTAAACTATATAAATAAAATATCTTCTCCTTTAAGGCTTCAAGAAATAGACGGCTTTGAAACTTTTCCATCAGAAAATTTTTCAGGACTTGAAGAAACGGTTATTAGTCTTAAATTTTCCGGATCTTATAATGGATTAAAGTCATTTATTTCAAATATAGAAAAGTCTTCCAGACTAATAAAGGTAGAAAGCATTTATTTTTCAAACGAAGATGCCCAAGATACTTTTAGCTCAGAAATTGATTTAAAAGTATATTCTTATATTAAAAATTAAAAATATGGCTATTGTTTTATCAGAGAAAAAAAATAAACAGACTTTTTTAATAATTCTTCTTTTGTTTGCGGTTGTGTTGGCCGGTTTTATTTTTTGGCAAGAATTTATTGATAAAGAAGTTTCATTTTTAACACCTGAAGAGCCGACCGTTCTTACTACCAAAGAAATAAAAATTGACCTTCATTTTTTTCAAAAAGAAAAAATTAAACAATTTGAACTTTTTTCAGAAATCGAGCCATTGGAAGAATGGGAGCGCAAAGAAAACCCCTTTTTGCCTTAATAGATTTATATGTATTTAATAGAAGAACTTGTTAAAAGAGGAATAATAGACCGGGAAAAGAGTGAGTTTCTTAAGGAGAAAATTAAGGAGTCTGAAGACCCTCAGGAAAGTGTAATTTTGAAAGAAAGAGTTCTTGAGGAAAAAGAATTGTTTCAAATCAAATCAGAACTTTTAATTACGCCCCTAAAAGAAATAGACCTTGATAAGGTCTCTTTAGGCACCTTGGAGCTTATTCCCGAAGAAACAGCTCAGTATTATCAGATGATCCCTATTGAAAAAAAAGATAATTTTTTGGAGGTAGGGATGGTTTATCCTGAAAATTTAAAAGCCCAAGAAGCTTTGAAGTTTCTTGCCAGAAAAGAAAAGTTTGAATATAAGATTTTTTTAATTACGCCAACCTTATTTAACAATCTTTTGAAGCAATACAAGGGGTTTAAAAGAGAGGTTGGTCAAGCTTTGGAAGAGTTGGAAGAAGAGTCAAAACAAGAAACTATTCCCACTGCAGAAGAGTTCAAGAGAATGGCTGAAGAGGCGCCGATTACCAAAATGGTTTCCGTTATTTTGAGGCATGCTGTTGAGGGGGAGGCTTCGGATATTCATGTTGAGCCGATGAAAGATAACTTAAGGATAAGATTCAGATTTTTAGGCGCTCTTTATTCTTCCATATTTTTACCCCTAAAGGTTCATCCTGCTGTTGTTGCCAGAATAAAGATTATTTCAAACATGAAAATAGATGAAACCAGGGTTCCTCAGGATGGCAGGTTTTCAACTAAAATTTCCGGAAAATCCATTGATTTCAGGGTTTCCACTTTTCCGACAACCTTGGGAGAAAAAGTAGCTATCAGGGTTTTGGACCCGACAGCCGGATTAAGAACCTTTGAAGAGCTGGGTATTGAAAAAAGAAATTTGGAAGTACTTAAAAAAGGAGTTAAAAAGCCCTACGGCATGATTCTTTCAACCGGTCCTACCGGTTCCGGAAAATCAACCACCCTATACGCAATTTTACAGCTTTTAAACAAAGAAGATGTCAATATAGTAACCTTGGAAGACCCTTCCGAGTATTTTATCGAAGGAATCAATCAGTCTCAGGTTAGGCCTGAAATCGGTTATGACTTCCCTGTCGGTTTGCGCCATATTTTGCGTCAAGACCCGGATGTTATTATGGTTGGTGAGATTAGAGACGAAGAGACCGCAAACCTGGCTATTCACGCAGCTCTAACCGGCCATATTGTTTTATCCACGCTGCATACGAACGATGCCTTGGGTGTTATTCCCCGTTTGATTGATATGGGTATTAAACCCTATTTAATTCCAAATACTTTTCAGTTGGGCATTGGCCAGAGGCTGATTAGAAAGCTTTGTGACCATTGTAAGAAAAAATCAAAACCGCCACAAAAAATTGAAGAGCTTATTTTAAAAGAAATTGAAAAAATTTCCGAACCGATAAAAAAAGCAATTGAAATTAAAAAACCTTTGGAAATTTTTGTTGCCGAGGGCTGTCCCAAGTGCGGGAAAACAGGCTATTCCGGTAGAATTGGCGTATTTGAAATTCTGACAATGACGGATTCTTTGGCTGAAACAATTCTAAAAGACCCTTCAGTCGCAGCTATGAAAAAAGAAGCTGAAAATCAGGGCATGATTACAATGAGGCAGGACGGTTTTCTTAAGGTTTTGTCGGGATTGACCACAGTTGAAGAAGTTTTAAAAATAGCCCAAGAAAAATAAAAGTTTTAATATGAAAAAAATTTTATTAATAGAAGACGATCCTTTTATAATAGATATTTATATGACAAAACTTAAAGAATCCGGCTTTTCGGTTGAATTGGCGGAAAACGGCAAAAAGGCACTTGAAAAAATAGAAGAAATAAAACCGGATTTGGTTATTTTGGACATTGTTTTGCCTCAAATAGACGGCTGGGAAGTTTTAAGAAAAATTAAATCAAAACCCGAGTTTAAGGATTTAAAAGTGGTTATTCTTTCAAACTTGGGGCAAAAAGAAGAAATAGAAAAAGGCATGAATCTCGGCTCAGTAAAATACTTAATCAAAGCACACTATACTCCTTCGGAAGTAATAGAAGAAATAAAACCATTGTTTAGTTTTTAATAATTAAAATTAATTATAATATTATGGATGATATAAAAAAGTCAGATCCGCCGGTTAATCCGGTTAAACCGACCAGCTACCAAACCCAATTGGAAGAGCTAATTGAAATTACCATTAAAGAGCAGGCTTCAGACCTTCATTTTTCCTATGGCCATTATCCGACCCTAAGAGTGGACGGTAAACTAATGCCATTACTTAAGAAAAGGAAAATGATTTCAAAAGACACTCAGGGTTTGGCCAGGGCACTAATGAACGAAGTCCAATACGAAAGATTTTTAAGAGAAAAAGAGGTTGATTTTTCCTATAACTTTAAAGACAGAGCCCGTTTTAGGGTGAGTGTTTTTGTCCAAAGAGGTTATGTTTCAGTCGCTTTAAGGCTTATTCCAACAAAAGTAAAAACTATTGAAGAACTTAATCTGCCCTTGATTTTATACCAGTTTACTAAAGCACCTCAGGGCTTTGTTTTAGTTACCGGGCCTTCAAGTCAGGGAAAATCAACAACTTTGGCTGCCATTATCGAAGAAATCAACAAAACCAGAAACGACCATATTATAACAATCGAAGACCCGATTGAATATCTTTTTCAGGATAAAAAAAGTATTATCGACCAAAGAGAACTTTATCAGGACACCTTAAGTTTTGCCAGAGCTTTAAAGTCAACTTTCAGGCAAGACCCTGACGTTATTATGGTTGGTGAGATGAGAGACCCAGAAACTATTTCAACCGCGATTACCGCAGCTGAAACCGGACACTTGGTTTTAGCAACCTTGCACACCAATTCAGCCAGTCAAACAATTCACCGAATTGTTGATTCTTTTCCTTCTGGTCAGCAAAACCAAATTATGGCCCAGCTTTCAGGCTCAATTTTAGGCGTGGTTTGTCAAAGACTGGTGACAAGAATTAGAGGTGGCTTGGTGCCTGCCTGCGAAGTTATGTTGGCTACTCCTGCTATCAGAAATTTGATTCGGGAAAATAAAATTCATGAATTACCCCTGGTTATTGAAACTTCAACTGAAAAAGGCATGATTTCTCTAAACAGGTCTTTAACCAGTCTGGTCAAATCAAAAGAAATTTCTTTGGAAACAGCACTTAATTATTCGCCCAATCCGACCGAACTTAAAATGTTTATCGGTTAAATTATTTTATGGAGTTTAATTATCAGGCCCGTACCAAACAGGGAGACATTTACAGCGGATCCATTCAAGCGTCTTCAAAAGATGCCGCTGTTTCGGTTTTGCGTGAAAGAGGCCTGTTTCCAACCTTTTTGGAAGAGTCAACCGTTCCGATTTACCGAAAAAGAATAAAAATTTTGGAAAGAATTAGCAGAAAAGACGTTATTATTTTTTCCCGGCAGCTGTCAATAATGTTTAAGTCCAATATTTCTTTGATAGAGGCATTGAGAGCACTTGCCCTTGAAATTAATAATCCGGATTTTAAGGACTATCTTTTTAAAATATCCGAAGATGTTGAGGCAGGTACTGCTTTTTCTCAGGCCTTGGCCCGTTATCCTCATATTTTTCCTTCTTTCTATATTTCGGTTCTAAAGTCAGGCGAAGCCTCGGGTAAGCTTTCCGATTCTTTGGAATATTTGGCCGACCATTTGGAAAGGGAATATCACTTGATTGCAAAAGTCAGAGGCGCAATGGTTTATCCCGCCTTTGTTATTTTTGTGATTGTTTCGGTTTTACTGATTTTGCTTTTTTTCGTTCTACCCAACTTAATTCAGGTTTTTGAAATGTCTGAGCAGGAGCTTCCTTTGGCAACCCAAATGGTAATTAATACAACCGATTGGTTTAATAATTGGTGGTTTCTTTTTTTAATCGGAACGGTTTTATTTATCGGAGTTTGTGTTTATTATTGGAGAACGGATGAAGGCAGAAGATTTTTCGACAGACTTTCTATCAAGCTTCCGATTGTTGGTAATTTTTTAAAACTGGTCTATCTTACCCGTTTTGCGGAAAACCTTTCCACTTTGGTTAACAGTGGCTTGCCGATTATCCAGGCACTCGAAATAGTCAAAGATATTTTAGGCAATATCCACTACAAAGATGCCATCTCAATGGCAAAAGAAAAAGTCAGTAAAGGTGAGATGATTTCTTCCGCACTAAGCCAAAACCCGGAACTTTTTTCAGCTGTTTTTGTCCAAATGGTTTCTGTGGGTGAAAGAACCGGCCGGCTGTCGGATGTTTTAATGAATATAGTTGATTTTTATCAAAAAGAAATCGACAGAACAATAGAAAGCATTTTAAGCATTTTGGAGCCAATATTGATTGTTTTTTTGGGTATTATAGTTGGCGGAATTATGCTCTCGGTTTTACTGCCGCTCTATCAGCTGGCTGCTTTTTAAAGTTTTGGCTATTCCAATTAAAATTAACTTGTGTTAAAATTAACAATAGCAAAAAATAAAAGGTCGGCTATTTTAAAAATAAAAAATAGTTACTTATAATATTATGCAATATTTAACAAAAAAGAACCGTGGTTTTACTTTGATTGAATTATTGGTTGTTATTGCCATTATTGGTATTTTGGCAGGTATTGTTTTGGTTGCTTTGGGCGGAGCCAGACAAAGAGCCCAGACAGCTGCAACAATAGCCAGCATCACTGCTATCAGGCCCGGTATTTCAATGTGTTGTACTAACCCAAATAATAATTTACAGACAGGGGCTGGTAGTGATATGTGTGATCCGGCAATAAATAGTAATCTGCCTAGTTTTACTGACTTAAATGCGGGAGCAGCATCATCATATGCTGTTCTTCGTGATTGTAATGACAGCGAGCCTGGTTATACAATAACAATAGATGGCCACCCAAATGATGATTGTGATGGCGCATGGACAGTAACAGAAACCTCTGTTGATACCCCAAGTGATAACTGTCGATAACAAAACTGTTTTTAAACCGGCAGTATTTACTGCCGGTTTTTATTTGCTATAATTAGCTAAGAATAATATAAACAGCATTTAAAAATGAAAAATAAATTTTTAAATAAAACCAAGCCGGGATTTACTTTAATTGAACTATTGGTTGTTATTACCATTATTGGTATTTTGGCAGGCATTATTTCAATCGGTTTTGGCAATGCCAGACAAAGAGCCAGAGATGCAAAAAGAGAAACGGATATTATGGAAATTCAATGGGCAATGGAAAGATATTATAATGATAATTATGAATATCCCTTATTAATCAATAATCTTGAAAATAATTATCTCGACACTATTCCCAAAGACCCTTTTAATAATGATTACAGTTCACAAATAGCAGCCGACAGGCAAAGTTATTGCATTTGGGCGGAACTTGAAAGAGGTGAATACTTGGCAGTTTCAGAAAAAGGCTATGGCTTTACTAATGATACACCAAGTATTGGTAGTTGTTGGTAAAGTTAAAAAGCCAAATATAGGATAATTTATCTTTCGGAAGTTTTTTATTTAATTTAAATGTTTGATATTTTTTTTTATTTTTTAATTTTTGTTTTTGGTTTGATTGTCGGTAGTTTTTTGAATTGTGTTATTTTTCGTTTGGAAAAAAATGAGAGTTTTTTAAAGGGCAGGTCATACTGCCCTTTTTGCAGGCACAGCTTGAATTTTTTAGATCTTGTGCCCTTATTCAGTTTTTTATTTTTAAAAGGCAGGTGCCGTTATTGCCAAAAGCCGATTTCTTGGCAATACTTTTTAGTTGAAACGGCAACAGGGCTAATCTTTCTTTTAATTTTTATTTTTTTTGGCCCGCTAAATATGGAATTCTCCGGGCAAACGATTTTAAGTTTAATTTATTATTGGACTATTGCCAGTTTTTTAATAGTTATTTTTGTCTACGACTTAAGGCACTATATTATTCCGGACAAAGCAATTTATCCTGCAATAATTATTGCTTTTATTTTTCGTTTTTTTGAAGTTTTGAGCTTTAATCATTGGAATTTACCCGCGATTTTTAATTTCAGGGCTACTTATTTTGAGCCAATGTTTTTTCCAATATTGTCCGCTGTTTTGGCTTCAGGGTTTTTCCTGGCTATTGTTTTAGTTTCCAAAGGCCAATGGATGGGTGTGGGCGATATAAAATTGGCTTTTTTAATGGGTTTGATGCTTGGCTGGCCAAATATTTTAATTGCCCTATTTTTAGCTTTTTTTATTGGTGCTTTGGTAGGCGTTTTTTTAATTTTAAAAAATAAAAAAACATTTAAGTCGGAAATTCCGTTCGGGCCGTTTTTAATACTGGGAACTTTTATTGCCCTGTTTTTTGGAAGCCAAATAATAGATTGGTATACTGTGTTTTTTCTGATATAATTAATCAATAATGGCTAATATTTTAAAAAAAGAAAAATCAAACAGTAAAGGCTTTACCCTAATAGAGCTTTTGGTTGTTGTTGCAATCATTGCTTTACTTTCTACTATTTTTATTGTTAACTACCGCGCAGGAGGCA
>PWRH01000080.1 GCA_003556525.1 Candidatus Nealsoniibacteriota bacterium | reverse complement strand
TTTTGTTTGGGTTGAAGCGGAAGACGAGAGAGGTGCCTTAAGCGAGCCTATTCAAAAACATTTTTTAGAGATAGCTCCCGATAGAATAACTATTTTTTTGCTTATATTTTTAATTATTTTTATTCTCGTTGGAGGTTTTATTGTTTGGTTTTTATGGAAAAAAATATCCGAAGATAGGGAAGAAATTAAAAAAGAAGAAGTTAAAAAAATAATTGAGGCCAAACAAAAAGCCTATAATGAATTGAAAGAAAAAATAAGCGAGCAGATTAATTACTTGGAAGGCAAGGTTGATTTATCAAGAAGTGAAGCCAGACTTTTAAAAGAACTTAAAGCAACGTTAAATAATAAAGAAGAATAAATTAAAATTAAAAATTAAATAAAAAATTATGCCTAATTTTTCCACTATAGTTATTTTAATAATTATTTTAATCATAGTAGCTTTATTTTATGCTCGGCAACAGCTTTTTTCATGGTATCGGAGAATCAAAAAAGAGACGGAAGAAGCCGAAGATGCGGTTGATTCGGCATTCGATAATCTGAAAAAAAAGATTGAAAAAGAGATTGAGCTTATGGACAACGAGCCCGGTTTAAGTAAAGAAGAAAAAGAAATCAGAGACAGGCTTGAGGAGGCCCTATCTTCTTCAAGCGAGACAATTAAAAAAGAATTGGAAGATATTAAAAAATTAATCGATTAAAAAATGAGAAAGTTTTTTATTTTTATTTTTATTTCCTTAGCTGTTTTTTTGGGCACTATTATTTTTGCGGAAGATGATTATTTTTTTTCTCAAACCGCTACTCAATTTGAAGTTAGCGACGAGAATGCAATGCCCGGAGATGTAATTGTAAAAAAAGAAGGGGAACTTTTAAGGTCAGCCAGGCCTTATGACCCGGACTTGTTCGGAGTGGTTGCTTTTAATCCGGTTATAACAATCGGCAAGGAAACTCCCGGAAGCTTACCAATAGTTACTTTTGGGGTTGCGCTCGTAAGAGTAAGCGCAAATTATGAAGAAATAAAAGAAGGAGACTATATTACTTCTTCTGACAAGTCCGGTATAGCCAGAAAAGCACCTTATCCCGGATTTGTTTTGGGAAAAGCACTGGAAGGGTTTGACGGCGAAGAAGGACTGATAAACGTTCTTATACATCCTCATGAAGCTGTTTTTGATATAGAAGATTCCTGGCAAGAAATGACTGTTTGGGAGGCAATCGGCAGAATAATTTCTGCGTTGGAAAGAGATGTTCCCAACGTGCTTCGCTATATTTTTGCTCTTTTGTTGGCAGGAGGAAGCTTTATTGTCGGTTTTCGCGCCTTTAGTAGAAACTTAAAAGAAGGAATAACCGGCATCAGCAGAAATCCTTTGGCAAAAGGAAGTATTCGACTGGCAATGATATTGAATTTAATCGGTATTGTGGTAATAACCTTGGCTGGACTGGGAATTGCCTTATTTGTTATACTATTATAAAAGTTTAATTTTTTATGAAATATATTTTATTAGCCCTTTTTGTACTCTTTTTTGCGGTCTTAATAGCGATTGTTTGGCTTTTGATTTTAAAAAGAAAATATGCAAAATATCAGCTGCAAAAAGAAGAGCACGTACCTTTAAGCCGGAAAGAGGCGGAAGATGTTGAAAAACCGAATAATACCACTCAAAGAAAAGAAAGATTTGAAGAAGAGGGTTTTTCCAAAAAAGAAACACGGGCAGAAGAAGATACGCTAAAAGAAGAAGAAAGAAGAAGAATTATTAGGGAAAGAGTGAGAAAAAGAATGGAAGAAGAAAGAAGGGCCCGACTATCTTCGGAAAGAAAAGGGCCTGATTTTGAAAAAAGAATTGGTACAAAAGATATTTTTGAGCAAACTCCTGAAAGAAAAGAAAAAACTTTTTCTCAAGAAGAAAGAGTCAGCCCTGAGTTTACCCAAAAATTGGAAAAACTTTCAGCTGATATCTTAAACGACTATAGGGGGCAGTTTGATAAGGTGGGTCGGGAATTTAAAAATGTTTATTCTGATTTTTTTGAATCAGTAATTAAAGAACACCAAGAAATTAAAAAAGAATTAACGGAAATGTTAAGTCAAGAAATTTCAGAATATCGTAAAGAAAGCTCGGAGGCAAGAGAGCTTTTAATAAAAGAGGCTCAAAAAAAATTCGACTTTTTATTTAGTGAAATAAGCGAAAAAATAGATCAAACCTATAAGCCCTTGGAAGAAGTTGTAAAATCAAAAATAGAAAGATCCGAAAAAGAAATTGAGAATTATAAAAGTAGAAAAATAGAAGAGGTGGACCAAAAAATATATCAAATTATAGAAAATGTAATAGAGAGCGTAGTGGGAAGAACGATCAACCTTTCAACCCATGAAAGCCTGGTTATAGAAGCGCTTAAAAAGGCCAAAGCGGAAAATTTATTTTTTGAAGAGGAAGAGCACTAAAATTTATTTTTAAAATTATGAGAGGGTTTTTTATTGAAATTGAAGAAAAAATAAAAACAAAAGAAGACTTAATTTTTTATTTGGAAGAAATTGACTTGGCAGGAGAGTTAATTTTAAAAAATATTAAAAGTTCAACTGCTGAGAAAATGCAAGAAAAGATCAGTCAAGACCTGGTTGATCTTTTAATTAAGGTTGAAGAAAAAGAAAAAATTAAAGATTTAAACCAGCTGTCCTTTTTTCTTAGATTATTGAAAAAGCACTTACTTTCTTTGCCTCAGATTAAAATGGAGATCGCTTTTCGACCGAATGAAAAAACGGTTTTTAAAATTAGCCGATGGCTGGAAGAGGAGCTCGGTAAAAAAATTATTTTGGATTTAAATGTTAATTATAGCATTGTTGCAGGTGCAATTATCGAATATGAAGGAAGAAGGGTTGATTTTTCTTTGGCAAAGGAAATTAAAAAAACCAAAATATTGGAAAAGATTGAGTTATGAAAACCAACCAAGAGTTTGAGAAATACATAGAAAAGACAGGGGAGTCGGGCTATATTATTCATTGTAGCGATCCCATTGTTTATCTTTCAGGCCTTCCTTCTTTAAAAATGGGAGAAGCTATTGTTAGTGAGGACGGAGAAAGAGGTATGGTCTACGGTTTGGATAGAAGAAAAGCCGGTGTTTTAATGTTTGAGACCGAAAAAATAGAAGCTGCCAGAAAGATGGCACGAACAGATGATTTTTTAAGAATTCCGGTCTCAGAAGGGCTTTTGGGAAGAATAGTCGATCCTCTTTGTTTGCCGATTGATAGAAAAGGGCCTGTTTTGGGAGCAAAAGAATATTTACCGATAAAAGAAAAAGCGCCCGGAATTACCAAAAGAGTAAAGGTGGCTGAGCCTTTGGAGACAGGGGTAATGATGGTTGATTTGTTGGTGCCTTTGGGATACGGCCAAAGAGAAACTGTTATTGGTGATGCCAAAACAGGCAAAACAAATTTTCTTTTGCAAACAATATCAAATCAGGCAAAAAAAGGAACAATTTGCGTTTATGTCGGTATTGGCAAAGAGAGTCCGACTTTAAAGTCGGTTGAATCTTATTTAAAAGAGATGAAGGCCTTTGATAAGGTGGTAATGATGGTTACCACTTCGAGTCAGTCAGCCGCCCTTCACTATTTGGCTCCTTTTTCCGGAACAGCGGTTGCTGAATATTTTAGAAATAAAGGCCATAAAGTAATAATTGTTTATGATGATTTTAGCACTCATGCCAAAGCCTACCGTGAAATTTCACTTTTACTTAAAAGAGCTCCGGGCAGAGAAGCTTATCCCGGAGACATTTTCTATGTTCATGCCACATTAATAGAAAGAGCCGGGAATATTAAAACTGCTGACGGCAAAGAGGCTAGCATTACTTCTTTTCCAATAGTTGAAACCTTGGAAAACAATATTTCCGGATTTATCCAAACCAACTTGCTTGCCATGACCGATGGCCATGTTTTTTTTGATATAGATGAATTTAAAAGAGGCCAAATGCCGGCAGTTAATGCGTTTCTTTCGGTTTCAAGGGTTGGAAATCAAACCAGAGAAAGCTTAAGTAAAGACTTGGTGGATAAAATAAAAAAACGACTGGTCAGTTACAGGAAAATTTTGGAAGTGGCTCAGTTTGGAAGCGAACTGTCCAAAGAAAATAAGCAGGCACTTGATTTCGGAGGAAAAATAGAGGTGCTATTAAGTCAAGATGCAAAAGTTTTAATTCCCCGTTATTTGCAATTATTTCTTTTCGGATTATTGTTTTCTGGTTTTTGGAAAAACGTGTCCAAAAAAGCAATGAAAGAAGAAGTGTTGAAAATATTAAGACTTTTTCAGGAAGAAAAACTTACTGATTCAAAAAAAGAAATAAAAGAAATCAAAGATTTTTTGGAAGTCGAAGTTTTAAAAATGAAAAATGCCGAAGAGCTTAAAGATTTTTGCGAACAAGTTTCTCCGGTTTTGGAAAAATTTATTTAGTAAAAAATAAAAAATGTTAACTTTTCGTAAAATTAAAAAAAAATTAAGAGCGGTTTCCGTTATTGAAACAATTGCCGCAGCTTATCAGGAAATATCGAAAAAAGAAATGAATGAAATTAGAGAAATGACTCTTAAAAACAGAGAATTTATCGAAGAAATTTCCAAGGTTTATTTTGAGGCTGAAAGGTCTTATTTTTACGAAAAAGAAAAAGATAAAAAACAGGCAAGGCAAGGCAAAAAAGAGGCTTTTCCCGAGCCCAAAAAAGAAAGGTTGGTTGTTTTTCTTTCAGCCAATGCCCGGTTTTACGGAAGCCTGATTTTAAATGTTTGGAAAGAAACTTCCGCTTATTTGGCAAAAAATAAGGCTGATTTGGCAGTGGTTGGTGAGATTGGGAAAAGCCTTGCGGGTGAAAATAGTTTTTCAGAAAATATTTATTATTTTAATATTGACGATGAAAAACCGAAAGAAAAAGAAATTAGAGAGATAGTTAAGCTGATGAAAAACTATAAAGAAGTAAAAGTTTTTCATGGAAGCTTTAGGACCGTTTTATCACAAAAAATTGTTGGAACCGATATTATGCTTGAAGCCCCAAAAATTGACCCCAAAAACAAAGAAGAAGTGTCGGTTTATTTATTGGAACCTTCACCCGAAGCTGTTCTGGATTTTTTTAAAACAGAGTTAATATCCGCTTTTTTTGCTCAAACCTTTTTAGAGCATCGTCTTTCAAGGCATGCGATAAGGATGGTTAAAATGTATCAGACAAGAGATAAGGCCAAAGAAAGAAAAGAAGACTTAAGGATGAAAGAAAAAAAATTAAAATGGCAAACTTTTGACAGAAAACAACAGGAAATTAACATTTCCTCGCAGTCATGGAAATAAGTCTTGTTATTAATAAATTATTTATTCAGAGGTTTTATAAGCCAAGCAAGCCAATGGTTTGGGCTTAACTACAATAACTATGGCTAATGGATTAAAAAATGAAAAATTATCAAAAGAGGAAGAGGGTTATGTTCGGGCAGTGCATGGAGAGGTAGTTGAAATTGAGATGTATAAAAGCTCACCTTTTTTGGGAGAGATTTTGGTAATGAAGGAAAATCCGGATGTTTTGTTGGAGATTCAAAGAGTTTCAATTGAGCAGACTTTTCTTTGTTTTTGCGTTGTTCTTTCAGGGTTTGAAAAACTTTATAGGGGCGCAAAGGTAATCAGAACAAAAGAATTATTGAAAATACCCATAGGGAAAAATCTTTTGGGTAGAGTAATCGATGTTTTTGGCAATCCTTTAGACGGCTTGGAGCCGGTAAAAACAGAAGAAAAATGGCCGGTTTATCGCAATGTTCATTATGCAGAAGTAAGCACCGGAAAAGAAGTGATTGAAACCGGTATAAAAGCGGTTGATTTTTTTACCCCTCTTATAAAGGGTGAAAAAATAGGCTTTTTCGGGGGTGCGGGCGTGGGAAAAACGGTTCTTTTGGTAGAGTTAATGCATAATATTGTTTTTTACCAAAAACAATTGCTTGTTTTTGCCGGGCTTGGAGAAAGAATTAGGGAAGGTCATGAACTTTGGGAAACATTGAAAGATGTCGGGGTTTTACCTCACTCGGTTTTGATTTACGGTCAAATGGATGAAGCAGCTTCTTTTAGGGTTAAGGTGGGTTTTGTTGCCGCCACTGTTGCCGAATATTTTAGAGATGTTGATAAGCAAGATACGTTTGTATTTATTGATAATATTTATCGTTTTGTTCAGGCAGGTAATGAACTTTCAATGATGCTTGGAGAGGTGCCTTCGGAAGGAGGATATCAAACAACGCTTCAAAGTGAAGTCGGGAAACTGGAGGAAAGGCTTGTTTCAACAAAAAATGCCGCAATAACCAGTATTCAGGCAATTTATGTGCCGGCAGATGATATAACAGACCCCGGGGTTCAGGCAATCCTTCCTTATTTTGATTCTTCGGTTGTTTTATCAAGAGAAGTTGCCGAAGAAGGCAGGTATCCGGCAATAGATCTTTTAGCCTCATCTTCAGTAGCTATTGATCCTAAGGTTGTCAGCCAAAAACATTATAAACTTTTTTTAGAAGCAAAAAAAATTCTGGAACAGCATAAAAATTTGGAAGAAATAGCTTCTATTGTCGGAGAAGCCGAGCTTTCGGTTGAAAACAGGACTATTTATCATCGGGCAAAAAAACTTCTTAATTTTATGACACAAAATTTTTCGGTTGTTGAAGAGCAAACAGGCAAAAAGGGGCAATATATTAAAAAAGAAGACACGGTTAAAGGGGTAGAAGATATTTTAACAGGAAAGGTGGATCATATTCCCCCGGAAAATTTTTTATATATAGAAAATTTGAAAGATTTGGAAAAATAAACTATGGCTAAAGAAAAATTTTCTTTCTTAATAGAGGTTTTTTTTCCGGCTATTATGGAAAATAAAAAAGCCTTTAAGGGAAAGGCAGTTTCAATTTCCACTGAAAATAAACTGGGTAAATTTGATGTTTTACCTCAGCATATTAATTTTATTACTCTTATTTTTAAAAACCTTACCATTGAAACCGTAAAAAAAGAAAAAGTTGACTATCGGTTTGAAAAGGGAATATTGATAGTTAAAGAAAATAAAGTAAGCGTTTTTTTGGGAATTTAATAGAGGGCGTTATGAAGATTTATCAAAACCGTTATTTTTCCGATTTTCTTCTCACAATCGAAAATTTTTGAATTTTTTAAAGAATTATTATCGCAATTTTTAAAATCATCTTCGGAAAGAGATTCCAGAGCCATGCCAACAACCCTTCCTGTTTGATTGGCTTTTTTTGCTATTCCCGGGAAAATAGAAGACGTTAACATGTCACCGATTTCAATCGGTCCGTTTTCAAGAGAAACTTTTACCGGTACTTGGCCGATTAGCGCAATCGGTTTGGAAAAAGAAGAGTCGATTTCTTTACCCAAAGTCATGGCCGGATTTGTTGAAACCACACCGATTATTTTTTGGTCATAAGGAACTGAAGATTTTTCAATAAATTTATTTTCATTAATTGAAACCAAGTCTCCGGGCTCCGGACAATTATTCGAATTTTTACATTTCGGATCAATTAGAAAGTTTTCTGCAATATCTCTACCGGCAGCCAAAGGTGTTAATACGGGTTGCCAGGTGCCAAAACCATGTTCATCTGACATTAAACCGTATCCTTCCGTAGGACTGACAGGCATACGGAAACCGAGCATTCTCACTGTTCCGGATACATCCAGCTTATAGGCAGGAGTGGTTCCAATACCGATATTTCTGCCCGACTGGTAGATTTCCGAACTTCCCAATTCCAGTCTTTCTCTCCAAAGCGGAATCCGCTCAGCAACACCTTCTCCCGAAATTCTTGTTTGAGCTGTAGCAGGAGCTGCACTTTCAAGGTCGCTTAAACATTTTCCTCCTTGTAGGTCGGTGCAAATATCATCAGAAGCTCTAATGCCCCCTGTTACATGAAGCTTATCTTGAGGGCTATTTGTTCCAACCCCCACATTACCTTGTTCATTAATAAAAATAGAGGTTCCCTGGAAAAAATCTTGAATAGAAGAATTGGCAATTCCTTGAGCGGTAAATTTTGCCAGCCTGTTTATGGTGCCTTGCGGAGAAAGCAGGCAATTACCCGCACTTAAGCATATTTCGCCTGAAATATTTGGTAAAACGTAAGTTCTGTTATCACTAAGATCAGCTACGTTTATTTGCCCCCTAAAGGCTGAAGAAATAAAATTGAGCGAATCTTTTAAATTAAGGGGTGCATTAATATCGGTTTCAGCATCAATTCTTAAGTAGGGCTCTGTAAGTAATTTTAACCTCGACTCGATTCTTTCTTCTTGAAAAGGAGTCTGAGCAAAGGCAACCGTAGTTAAACCAATAACGGTTAAAGATAAAGCTATGGTGATTATTTTTTTCTTTTTTTCTTTTTTCATAATATTGAATATTTTAATAATAAAAATGACTTTTAAAAATTTTAACATAAATTAATCGGTTTAACAAAAACATTTTTCAGGCGGACATGATTATAATATGCTATAATAATAAAAAAATTATTGCTATCCGAGCGTTGAAATATTTGCTGTTTTAATCAATAATAAAATAATATTTAGATGAAAAAATTTTTGGAAAAATTAAGGGAAAATATTATCTTTATAATAATTATTGTTTTTATTTTTTTGCCGATTTTGGCTAAAATTGGTGCCGGCGGGCATTCACTGGACAATGTTTTAATTATTGTAAGTGACACTTCTCCCGAAGCATTCGATGCCGAATATATTGTTAGCTTTAATACCAATATTGATTTGTCGGCAGGCGAAAGAATTAATATTACTTTTCCCAATAATTACAGCTCTCCGATTGCCGGTTTAGCGGATGTTTTGTGTCCAAACAATATGACAGCTTCAATTTCAGGCAGAACGGTTATTTGTACTGTTAATTTAGGGCAGATTCATTTTGCCGGAGCAACAGAAATTATTATTGGTAATGTCTTAAATCCGGAAAAAATACAGCCCGAAGGTATTGCCGATATTCATATGATTGATATTTTTACCGACCAAGGAGAAACCGCCAGGGCCATGATAACCATTACTGAGCCACTTGTAATAAGAGGCAGAATTGAACCTATTTTGACTTTTGAAGTAGAGGGGGTTGGGATTGGAGAAAGTGTGCATGGAAATTTAACCAGTGCCACTACTACCGCATTTTCAATTGCTTTTGGTGATCTGCCCGTCAATACTCCCGTACTGGTTGCCCAAGATTTGTTTGTCAGAACCAATGCCGGGTATGGTTTTACGGTCAGTGTAGTTCAGGAAAGAGAGCCTGAGGCTGAAGTTCATGGTAGAACCCACAAGATTTATTGTTTTATTAATGGAAATTGCAGAGATTTTTCAGAAGCAACTCCGTGGGTTTCTCCCGAGGGTATTTTGGGAGCACCCGAAACTTACGGTCATTTTGGCGTAACTTCCGAAAATAACAGCCTGGATATTAATTGTGATCAAAATTATTACGGCTTTGGAGAAGGCGGAAGATGGGCGGGTATGGAGGTTGCCTTTCCTATTGAGGTTATGCGTCATTGCGGACCTAGCGATGGCTTAGTACAGCATGAGGGTTGGACCAGAGTTGGTTTTCAAACGGAAATTACCATGTTGCAGCCGGCCGGAGAATATGAAACTATTTTTACCTACGTAATTACACCGACTTTTTAGTTAAAATTATGAGAATCGGATTATTTTTTTTAACCTTACTATTTTTTTTATTTTTTTTTAATATTGATGTTTTAGCTGAAAATAGGGCCGGGATTACGGTTAGCCCTTTTATTATTGAAGAAGTTATTAGTCCCGGAGAAAATTTTAAAAAAGTAATTACGGTTACCAATAATTCCGACCAAGAGCAGATTTTTCGAGTTCATTTTGAAGACTTTAAAGCTAAAGGAGAATTTGGCGAGGCTTTACTTTTGCCCTTTGGAAGCTCTGAGAAGTTTTCTTTAATTGATTGGATTAATTTTCAGGAAAGAGAAATTAGGTTTAACCCCAAGCAATCAAGACAGGTTCCGATTAGTTTTTATGTTCCGGAAAAAATAGCGCCCGGTGGATATTATGCAGCCATTGTTTTTACTGCCAAGTATTTTGAAGTTGACCAAAAATATATCG
>PWRH01000104.1 GCA_003556525.1 Candidatus Nealsoniibacteriota bacterium | reverse complement strand
GGGTGGAGATGAAGGCAAACCCGAAGGGGCAAACTTCATCGACCACTCTAGCGATAGCGAAGGGTGGAGATGAAGGCAAACCCGAAGGGGCAAACTTCATCGACTTCTCGGTGAAGCAATAGCTCAACAAATCATTTCGGAGTAGAATGTATCAAATTATATTTGACTTTTAATTTTTATTAAAATATAATATTAATATTGTTTGTACGATTAAAAATGAAACATTACACCGCGGGGTGGAGGAGTAGTACCTCGTGAGGCCCATAACCTCAAGACGTCCGTGCAATTCGGGCCCCCGCAACAATTAATAATAGCCGGCGTAGCTCAGCGGTTAGAGCAGGGTCTTCATAAGGCCAAGGCCATAGGTTCGATTCCTATCGCCGGCATATGCGGGTGTGGCTTAGTCAGGCTTAAAGCGCTGCCCTGTCACGGCAGAGATCGTGGGTTCGAATCCCATCGCCCGCGCAATAAAAAGAAAACACCCCTTGCGGGGTGTTTTCTTTTTAGCTTGCCTGATAATGGATTAGAATCTCCCCAAAAATACGGGTTCGAATAACAATAAGGTGGGAGAAGAAATTTATTTCTTCGACCCCCATCGTCCACGCGAATTTTTATGCAATAAAAATGAAGCGTCGAAAAGAGAGCGAAGCTCTCTTTGAGCATATTCGGCAAAACAAAAGCTATATTAAATAATTATTAAGAAGAAATTTATTTCTTAGTCTGCGCGAATTTTTATGCAATAAAAATGAAGCGTCGAAAAGAGAGCGAAGCTCTCTTTGAGCATATTCGGTAAAGCAAAATCTATGCTAAATAATTGGTTCGAATACCAATAAGGTGGGAGAAGAAATTTATTTCTTAGTCTGCGCGAATTTTTATGCAATAAAAATGAAGCGTCGAAAAGAGAGCGAAGCTCTCTTTGAGTATATTTAGCAATAAAAAAAACACCCCTTACAGGGTGTTTTATTTTTGGTTTGTTTGATAATCAATTGTCTGTGAGGGCTGATTTTAGCCTTAAATAAGCCTTTTTATTTAGGTTTATCCACAGTTGATTTTAAGGGAAAATTAAGCTAAAATTAACTTGTGTTTGATAAAAAAAATGTCTAAAATTAATCTAAAAAAACTTGAAAATCAAGCCAAAAAAGATATCAAAAAAGCTGAAAATTTAAAAGAATTAAACTTGGTTTTTAGCCGATATTTGGGCAAAAAAGGAGAATTAAATTCGGTTTTACGCTCTCTCGAAAAGCTTTCATTAAAAGAAAAAGCTAAGATTGGAAAAAAAGCGAATTTTATCAAATCTTTTCTTAAAACTGAAATTGAAAAGAAATCGTCTTTGATTAAGGAGAAAGAGCGTGTTCAGGCAGAAGATTGGTTTGACGTTACTGTTCCGGGAAAAAAAATAACTTTGGGACACTTGCATCCTTTGACTTTAGCCAGAAGAAAAGTTGAGGAAATTTTTCAATCAATGGGTTTTTTCGTTGCCGAAGGTCCTGATATGGAAAAAGAATGGTATAATTTTGACGCTTTAAATATACCAAAAGATCATCCTGCTCGTGATCTTTGGGATACTTTTTATCTAAAGAACGGTTTGCTTTTAAGAACTCATACCAGTCCGGTTCAAGTCCGTTATATGGAAAAAAATAATCCTCCGCTAAGGATTATTGTTCCGGGAAATGTTTTTAGACATGAGGCAACCGATGCTTCTCATGAATTTCAGTTGTTTCAGGTTGAAGGGTTAATGGTTGATAGAGAAATTTCAGTAGCCAACTTAAAAGCTGTTGTTGGTCAGTTTTTTAAAAGTTTTTTTGAAAAAGACATTAATTTTAGACTAAGGCCTGACTACTTTCCTTTTACCGAACCTTCTTTTGATATAGCTATAGAATGTTTGGTTTGTCGTGGAAAAAAATGTCCGGCTTGCAAAGAAACGGGTTGGATGGAGGTTGCCGGAGCAGGCATGGTTCATCCAAATGTTTTTAAAAATTCCGGATTAATACCGGCCCCTTTGGCTGACGGATGGCAGGGCTGGGCATTTGGTTTCGGATTGGAAAGAATGGCTATGCTTAAATACAAAATTAATGATATCAGGCTTTTTAGGTCTAATGACTTAAGGTTTTTAAAGCAGTTTTAATTTTATAGAGATGAAATTTTCTTATAATTGGCTTCAATCATTTTTTGATAAAAAACTACCAAAACCTGTCCGTTTAGGAGAGCTTTTGTCAATGCATTTTGCCGAAGTTGAAAATATAACCAAAAAAAGAAATGATTTTATTTTGGATATTGATATTAGGCCGAATCGTTCTTCTGATTGTTTTTCCCATCAAGGCATAGCTCGGGAAATATCGGCTATTATTGGTTTTAAAATTAAAAAAACACCGGTTCTTTTTAAGGAAATTAAAAATAAAAAGGCAGCTGATTTTATTTCCGTTGAAGTAAAAAATAAAAAATTGTCTCCTCGCTATAGCGTTAAAATTATTGATGATATAGAGATAGGTGGTTCACCCAAATGGATGCAAGACTTGTTGTCTTCTTGCGGCTTAAGACCAATTAATAATATGGTTGATATTGCCAATTATGTTATGATTGAAACCGGGCAGCCTTTGCATGTTTTTGATTTGGACAAAATAGAGGGCAAAAAAATAATTGTTAGGCCTGCAAAAAATCAAGAAAAAATTAATACTCTGGACAATGAAAACTACCCTTTGGATCCGGAAATTTTGGTTATTGCGGACGAAAAACAAGCTTTGGCTATTGCCGGAATAAAAGGCGGTAAAAAAGCGGAAGTTGACAGTAAAACAAAAAGAATAGTTTTGGAGTCTGCAAACTTTAATTTTCAGACAATAAGAAAGGCATCCGGAAAGCTTAATCTTAAAACAGACGCTTCTTTAAGGTTTGAGCATCAAATCGACCCGAACCTAACAAAACAAGCAATAGATTATTTTTGTTATTTAATTGAAAAAACAGCTTGCGGAAAGGTTGTTTCCGGTTTGGTTGATTTTTATCCGGAAAAAAATCTGCCCTTAAAAATAAGCCTGGATTGCGAATATGTTCAAAGATTATTGGGAGTAAATATTTCCCAGAAGGAGATTATTGCCATTTTAAAATCATTGAATTTTCAAGTTTTAAAAAATAGTACTCAGTATTTGACTGTTGAACCGCCCACAAAAAGGACTGATGTTTTAACTCAAGAAGATTTAATTGAAGAAGTGGGTAGGATTTACGGTTACCATAAAATTCCTTCTGTTTTTCCGGTATCAACCATAGTTCCCTCGAAAAAAAATGAAAATATTTTTTGGCAAGAAGTGATAAAAAATATTTTAAAAGAAATGGGCTTTGTTGAGGTTTATAATTATTCTTTTTTGAGCGAAAAAGAATATCAAATTTTTAACTATAATAAAAAAAATTTGGTTGAATTAAAAAATCCTTTAAGCCGTGAATATAAATTTTTAAGAGCTGGTTTAGCTCCGGGACTGCTTAAAAACATAAAAGATAATTCAAAGAACTTTGATAATATTATGTTTTTTGAGATAGGTAAGATTTACAGTAAAAAAGAAGAAGCGACTATGATCGGGGGTGCGATTATGGGAGATAAGTTTTTTGAGCTGAAAGGGATGATCGAAGTTTTTTTAAGCAAGCTCGGCATCAGTGCTTCTTATAGCGGATTTGAAAGCCAACCTAAAAGTAAATCAGCGTTTTTTTGGAACAAAAAAAGGCTGGCCTCAATTAAAATAACCGGACAAGAAGTAGGTTTTTTAGGAGAAATTTCTCCGGCAATTTTAAACGAGATGGGAATTAAGGGCAAGGTTGTTTTATTCAATATTGATTTTAAAAAGCTAATTAAAAGAGTTTCGGCCGAACATCAGTATCGGCCTATTTCCAAATTTCCTTCAGCTATAAGAGATATATCCGTTTTGGTACCGAAAAAAATTAAAGTCGAACAGGTTTCAAACAAAATATATAAAGCGGGCCAAAGCATTATTAAAAATATCGAACTATTTGATATTTATATGGGAGATAATATCGGAGATATTAAAAAAAGTCTGGCTTTTAGAATAATTTTTCAGGCAGAAGACAAAACCCTTTCTTCAAAAGAAATAGATCAATTACAAGAAAAAATAATTAAAACTCTGGAAGAAGAACCGGAGTGGCAAGTAAGAAAATAAACATATGGCTACTAAAAAAACTTCTCAAAAAGAAAAAAAGCAAACTGAATACGGGGCTAAAGATATTTATGTCTTAAAAGGTCTTGAGCCGGTTAGAAAAAGACCGGGAATGTATATAGGTTCAACCGGGGTTGACGGTTTGCATCACTTAATTTACGAAACAACAGACAATGCCTTAGATGAGGCAATGGCCGGTTATGCTAAAAATATTGAAGTTATCCTTTTACCCAACAATAGGGTTAAAGTTTCCGACGATGGCAGGGGGATTCCGGTTGACAAACATCCTCAAACAAAAGTTTCCGCCCTAGAAACAGTAATGACCACTTTGCATGCCGGTGGAAAATTCGGAGGCGACGCCTACAAAGTTTCCGGAGGCCTTCATGGTGTGGGAGTTTCGGTTGTTTGTGCTCTCTCAAAATGGATGAAGGCTGAAATTTGTCGTGATAATTTTATTTATTCTCAGGAATATGCCAAAGGAAAGCCTAAAACCAAAGTTCAGAAAGGAGGCAAGTGCCGCCAAACCGGAACTTCGGTTTATTTTGAACCTGACCCGGAAATATTTAAGGAGATTAATTTTGATTTAAAAAAGATTTTGAATCATCTTCGCCAGCAGGCCTACCTAACCAGACAAGTTAGAATTAAGGTTGTTGATGGTCGCGACGGAAAAAAAGAAAATTTGGAAAACTCTTATATTTTTTACTTTGAGGGAGGTCTTTCCGCCTATGTCAAGCACTTAACCAGGGGAGTTAAAAAACTTCATCAAAACACTTACCATGCTTTAGGTGAAAAAAACGATGTTTTAGTTGAGGTTTCCTTTCAATATACCGAGGAGTTTGAGTCTTTTGAAGAAAGTTTTGCCAATAACATTAATACCAGTGGAGGAGGTTCTCATTTAACTGGTTTTAGAACAGCCCTAACAAGAACTTTTAACGATTATGCCAAAAAGAATAATTTTTTGAAAAATAATGATGACAACTTAACAGGAGAAGATATCAGAGAGGGTCTTACCAGTGTAGTTTCAGTAAAACTTAAAGAGCCTCAATTTGAAGGTCAAACAAAAGCAAAGCTTGGCAACCCTGAAGCAAAAACAGCGGTTGAGGGGGTTGTTTTTGAAACCTTGGCTGATTTTTTGGAAAGAAATCCTCAAGACGCCAAACTTATTATTGAAAAATGTATTACTTCTTCGAGAGCGAGAAAAGCAGCTAAAGCTGCCAGAGAAACTGTTTTAAGAAAAGGTGTTTTGGACGGACTGGCCTTGCCCGGTAAATTGGCTGACTGTTCTACCAGAAAACCGGAGGAATCAGAGCTTTATATTGTTGAGGGAGACTCGGCAGGTGGTTCTGCAAAACAGGCAAGAGACAGAAGATTTCAGGCAATTCTTCCTTTAAGAGGAAAAATTTTAAATGTTGAAAAAGCGCGTTTGGATAAAATTTTAGCCTCGAAAGAAATAAAATCATTGATAATTGCCCTGGGCACGGCTATTGCAGAAGATTTTAAGATTGAAAAAATAAGGTATCACAGAATAATATTAATGCAGGATGCGGATGTTGACGGATCTCATATCAGAACCTTGATTTTAACTCTCTTTTACCGTTATTTTAAACCGATTATTGAAGAAGGCTATCTCTATATTGCCCAACCTCCGCTCTATAGAATTCAAGTCGGTAAAAAAATAGAATACGCTTATACGGACGAGGGTAAAGAGAAAATTTTAAAAAAAATAAAAGGGTCGGACAGTAAAGAAGAAGACAAAAAAATTGTTGGTTTTTCAATTCAAAGATACAAAGGTTTGGGTGAAATGAACCCTTCGCAGTTATGGGAAACAACAATGGATCCGGAAAGAAGAGTGCTTTTAAAAGTAAATATTGAAAATGCCAAAGAAGCGGACAGGATTTTTGATATTTTAATGGGAGATGAAGTTTTACCGCGTAAAAAATTCATTGAAACACACGCCAAAAAAGTTAAAAATCTTGATATATAATTTTGTCATGTTAAAAAATCTTAGGGTTGACCTTTAGTCATTTTTCAGTTAATATTTTAAATTATGTTGGATAAAGCTATTAACTTCTTAAAAGAGGTCCAAATTGAAATGAAAAAAGTAAATTGGCCTACCAGAAAGGAAATAATAAAATATACTTTGATTGTTGTTGGTATTTCAATTGTTGTGGCTGCTTATTTGGGCGGTCTTGATATTTTATTTAAAAATATCATTATAGAGAGGATTATTTTATAAATTTATGTCCAAACAACAGACTAATAAAGAAAGAAATTGGTATGTGCTTCACACTTATTCCGGTTATGAAGATGCCGTATCCAAGGCCCTAAAGCAAAGAGTTGAGTCTTTGGGTATGGAGGATAAAATTTTTAATGTTATTGTTCCCAAGGAAAAAAAGATAAAAATTAAAAATGGAAAAAGAAAGTCTGTTGAAGAAAAAATTTATCCAGGATATATCTTGGTTGAGATGATTGTTACCGATGATTCTTGGTATGTTGTTAGAAATACCCCGAATGTTACCGGTTTTGTCGGTGCAGGCACAACTCCGGTTCCGGTTTCAAAAGAGGAAATTGATAACTTAAAGAAAAGAATGGCTGATGACGAGCCCCAATATAAAATAGCGGTTAAGATAGGGGAGTTGGTTAAAATTACTGACGGACCTTTTAAAGATTTTGACGGTAAGGTTTCGGAAATTGACCAGGAAAGAGGGAAAATTAAAGTTTTGGTTAATATGTTTGGCCGAGATACACCCGTTGAGCTGGACTCTCTTCAAATAAAAAAAGTTTAATGTTTAATATATTATTATGGCTAAAAAAATTAAAGCAATAGTTAAATTACAAATACCTGCCGGTCAAGCTACTCCGGCTCCTCCGGTAGGACCGGTTCTGGCGCAGCATGGGTTGAATATAGCTGAGTTTTGCCAAAAGTTTAATGATGCCACAAAAGACAATCAAGGATTTAAAATTCCTGTTGAAATTAAGGTTTTTGAAGACAGAACCTATGATTTTAATTTGAAACAACCTCCTGTTTCCGATCTTTTGAAAAAAATAGCCGGCATAGAAAAAGGATCAGGCTCTCCCAATAAAAAAAAGGTGGCTAAAATAACCAATGCTCAATTAAAAGAAGTGGCTGAAAAAAAATTTCCGGACTTGAATGCCGACGATATTGAAGCTGCAATGAAAATAGTTAAGGGAACCGCTAAAAATATGGGTATTGAGGTTGAGTAATTTAAGTTATTTATGAAAAGGCTTTCTTTAGACGAATATTTTCTTAAAATTGCCTTGGTTGTTGCAGAGCGCTCAACTTGCCAAAGACACCATGTTGGAGCCGTAGCAGTTAAAAAAAAGCATATTTTAACAACCGGATATAACGGAGCAGCTTCCGGACTAAAGGACTGTTTGGAGCTTGGTTGTTTGAGAAATCAAAACAATATACCTTCGGGTGAAAGGCATGAAATATGCCGAGCTATTCATGCCGAGCAAAATGTAATTATTCAAGCTTCTCTGCACGGTATTTCTTTGGAAAAAGCAACTGTTTATTGCACTCATACTCCTTGTATTTTATGCGCCAAAATGTTGGTTAATGCTAAAATTGAAAGATTCGTCAGCTTAAGAGAGTATTCGGACAAATCATTCTTAGAGCTTTTTAATCAGGCCGGAATAAAAATTGATATTTTAAAAAGGCCTTCTTTGAAAATTAATTTTTTAGAATAGAAAATTTTAGAAATGGCGAAAAATAAAGTTCTTATAATCGGACTGGTTGGCCAAACAGGCTCAGGTAAAGACACCTTTTCCGATTATCTTCTAAAGAATTATAAAAATGTTTTTTCTTTCCGATTTTCCCAAACCTTAAGTGAGGTTTTGGGGATTTTTTTTAGTGATATTAAAAAAGCGGACCAGCAATGGCTGGCTTCTTGTTTAAGAGAAAGGTTTGGCAATAATATTTTAGGGATTGCAATTAAAAGAAAAATTGAAAGTATTAAAAAAGGCATTGTTGTTTTAAACGGTATAAGAGATTTTGAGGAGCTTGAGATGATTAAAAAAATGGGAGGAAAAATTATTCACATTGAAGTTGATTCCAAAACAAGATGGCAAAGAGTAAAAAAAAGGGGAGAAAAAAAAGACGATAATTCTTCTTATAAAAAATTTCTTGAAATGGAAAAGGCAAAAAGCGAAATTTTTATAAAAAAAATCGCTAAGCAAGCTGATTTTAAAATTGAAAACAACGGATCAAAAAGATATTTTTATCAAAACATTAAAAAAATAATTGATAAAATAATATAGCCAAAAAAGATAACGCCCAAAAAGGGGATGTCTTAAAAAAGAACACCCAAAGAGAGGAATATCTAAAGAGAGGATATTTAAAAGATAAACACCTAAAAGAGAATAAGCTTACAAAACAAGCTTAAAAAATAAGCTTATAAAATAAGCTTACAAAACAAGCTTACAATAGTAATAGTTAAAATTATTAGTGTACAACCATTGCTATAGCAACGGTTGTACACTAAAAATAAAAAGTTATGGGGATAAAGAAATATAAATATTACTTTAAAAAGCCCAAGTTGAAAATTGTGGAAGATGCCCTTTATTCTCTTTTGGTTACCGGCGGAGTGGTTGTTGCTTTGGGATCCCCTTATTTATGGTTAAATTTTTGGCGAAACGCTCTTGGGTTTAAAGAATCTGCTAAACACCCAGAGAAAAAATTAAAAGATAATTTTTACAACCTAAAAAAGCAAGGATTGATAAAAATAGAAGAAAAGAATCGCCAAATTTATATCAGCTTAACTGAAAAAGGGAGGCAAAAGGCAGGAATGTTTCAAATTAATAATTTAAAAGTAAAAATTCCCAAAAAATGGGATGAAAAATGGAGGGTAGTGATTTTTGATATTTCAGAACTTAAAAAGACTCATAGGGAAGCTTTTCGGGGAAAACTGAAAGAATTGCTATTTCATCAGTTACAAAAAAGTGTTTGGGTTTGTCCTTTTGATTGTGAAGCGGAAATTGAGCTATTAAGAGATTTTTTCGGTCTTTCCGAAGAAAATGTAAGGTTGATTGTTGCCGAAAGTATTGGAGATGACAAAAAATTAAGAGATTTTTTTGAATTAACTTAGTGTCAAATAAAAGCGGTCGCAATGGTTTGACACTATTTTTATGTCTTGCCAAGGTTAGTTTCAAAAAATTTTTTGTTTTTTAATGTTTGTGATATAATTTTTTAATGACCTTTGAAGAGTATCAAAAATTATCAAGAAAAACAGCTTTTTATTGGGATAAGGGCAATAATTTTATTTATCCTACGCTAGGGCTTGTCGGCGAGGCTGGTGAAGTGGCGGAAAAAATAAAAAAAGTTTTGAGAGACAAAGATAAGGTAATTGACAAAGAAGCAAAAAAAGAAATTAGCAAAGAAATGGGTGATGTTTTGTGGTATCTTTCCCAGCTTGCAACCGAATTGGATATTTCTTTGGACGACATAGCTTGTTTAAACATTGAAAAACTGTCTTTTCGCGAGCAGAAAGGAAAACTTCACGGTAGTGGAGACAACAGATAAATGAATAAAAATCATTACAAAGGGAAATTTATAGTTTTTGAAGGGTTGGACGGTTCGGGCCAGTCGACCCAGGTAAGATTATTGAAGGATTTTTTTATTAATCAGGGACACAGTGTTATTTCAACCAAAGAACCGACATTAAATTCAGCGGCAGGAAAAAAAATAAGAGAAGTCTTGGATGAAAAAATAAAAATTAGCCCGGAAGAACTACAGCAACTGTTTGTTGAAGACAGAAGAGAACATCAACAAAATTTAATAATTCCTTCTTTGGAAAAAAACAAAATAGTTATTTCCGACCGTTATTTTTTTTCAACTTTTGCTTATGGTGCGGCTGACGGACTGGATTTGGAAAAGTTAATTGAAATGAATAGCGGTTTTTTATT
>PWRH01000001.1 GCA_003556525.1 Candidatus Nealsoniibacteriota bacterium | reverse complement strand
TGCAGCAGATATATTCCAGGCACAATAGACTCGGTATCGATAGACAAAGTCTCACCTTCATAAACACCTCCACTTATCGTTCCATTTTGAATTATTCTACCACTTAGGTCGGTTAGCCTTAAATCTACCTTCTTACTTATGCCTAAGTTTTCATTTATTTCTATCGACAACTCATTTGTAAATGGATTGGGATACACACTAATCAAATCTTCAATTTTATCCTCAAACTGAGTAATATTACCGGCTTGAAGGAGCTCAAGTGTTTTCACGTACGATAAGTCAGGATAAAATTCATTTTTAAATTCCCTGGATTCATAGCTGTGTACTGTATTGGTAAGAACCAACTCCAGGATAGCCTGATCTCCTGAAACAGCTAACTGATGGACAGAATACACACTTAACCTCAACTCACCATCAGGCATTACATTCCACCTGATTTCATCCTGTGAAAAAACATCTGAATTTACCTGCAGTAATTCATTTTCAGATCCAAGCATCATCCCAAATTGAAAACCATAGACACCCAAATTTGAATTACTAAGCTCAAGTCTGAGGATGTGGAGTCCATTTTCAGTTTCTTCATACACTTTGAATTCGGCAGCACTTCTCTTTGATGCCTGCTCCTCAGATTGAGTATTCGATCTCGCAGATGAATTCAAATCGCCTAATTTGATGCCTGAAAAATCAATATTTTCAATAATCTCCTCAGGATCTATCAATTCAATTTTAGACGGAATTTCATCCAGATACGGCTGTATTCTGTTTTCAAATTCATGGTTGGAGTCATAAAATCTCCATGGACTTCCTGAAGGAAAATTACTGCGGTTGCCAAGTATCAGATCTCTTACTATAAGCAGGTCTTTGCTATTTATTTCACCATCGAGATTCACATCAGCCGCCAAGAGGTCCACAGGGTTATCGGGCTCCCATTGTCCAAGAATATATTTGCTCATCAACAGTAGATCAAAGGTAGTGACACCATTGAGCGGGTCACCTGATGACACAGCCTCAACAAATAGTTTTTCAGCATCTCCTTTATTAATCAATTGATACAGACCATTTGAAACCGGGGCTGAACCGAGTATATCATCATTTTCATCTTTTAAAAGCACTATGACATGGTCTATATAGTCGTACCTGATATCGTAAACTGCTCCACCTACAACAAGTGAATCCTCAGGAGGACATAAACCAAAATTATCTGTTATATTAATGTAGGTTATACAAAAATCACTGTTCCCCGACTCATCAGTAACAGTAAGGATTACTTCTACTGTACCCAAATCATCGCAATCTACTCTTTGGGGACTGACCTCAAATTTAAGGTCCTCCTCAGCTGTACAATTATCAAAACTCTTTAAATTGAACCAATGAGCCTTTAAATCCAGATAGTATCCATCTGACATTTGACTCAGACTGGATGAGAGACCATGATAACATACCGGAGTGGGATTTTTCAGATCTTTAACGGTGACCTTTGTTGTACAGCTTGACTTTTCAGAACATCCATCGCTTGCTGTAAAAGTAACAATAGTAGTTCCCAGAGGATAAAAACCACTTGCATCACCATCTCCGTTTACAGCAAAAGGACTATCATTCATTACCTGTGCAGGGTCTCCACAAACTGAAGTAGCCGTTGCTTTATCCAATTGCACATCAGCACCATCGCACTCATCATTGGTTGTGGAAACAGTAATATCATCAGGGCAGTTAATCTCCGGACCTTCTTCAGACTTAATCATTATCACCTGAGTATAGGTCCATATTCCTTTAGGATAGTATGCGTTAGGATCAAAAACACAGCAATCTATTACCGTCCATGTCCTCAATATTTTTTTACATCCTCCCCCTAAATCAAACACCCAGTCATCAAAACTGGAAAGGGGCTTTCCGCATTCAACATCGTCAAATACAGGCTTATCAAAACCCTCCGGAAGTTGATTAGGATCAAGCGAAGCTCCACATTCATCTGTAGTAAAGTCGGCAGGCCAGGTAATATTATCTAAACCAAAAGCACCTCCTTGAACAGTAATCACCTGAGTACAAGAATGCCAAACATTGTAATAGTCTTTTACCATCCAGGTGCGGATAATGTGACCAACACCACATTCATTTAATTGAAAATCAACATGTGGGTCAGGGGCAGGATACGGATCGCCATATCCATAAACATGGGCTATCCCAAAGTCGTCGAGATCACTTAAATCTTCGTCGCAGGGAACAGTAACATTGGGTGGACATTCAAATGTAAGCAAAGCATCAGCATTGAAATTATCAGCTGATAATTGGTAGCTGCAAACCAAAAGGGCAGCGAGTACATGTGTAAGAATTACTCCTTTCATATTATAAAGTTTAAATTGTTAGCACGAGCTATAGTGGGATGGAAAGAGTAATAGTTTACCGGGTAATTGATATATAATCAGATGCAAACATATGACATTTATTTTTAATATGTATGTCTGTGGGAAATATTTTTTTTAAAATA
>PWRH01000013.1 GCA_003556525.1 Candidatus Nealsoniibacteriota bacterium | reverse complement strand
TAAAAATGGACATTTTGGCAAAAAAAGCGATTGAAGCGGTGGAAAAAGAAGAAATCAAATTTATTCCCAAAAACTTTGAAAAAATTTATTTTGACTGGCTTAAAAACATTAAGGACTGGTGCATTTCAAGGCAAATTTGGTGGGGACACAAAATACCTCTTAAGGGAACCGATGATGTTTTGGATACCTGGTTTTCTTCGGCTCTTTGGCCTTTTGCCACTTTGGGCTGGCCGAAAAAAACAAAAGACCTTAAACAATTTTATCCGACCGATGTTCTTTCAACAGCCAGAGACATTATAAATCTTTGGGTTGCCAGAATGGTTTTTTCAGGCCTTGAATTCACAGATAAAAACCCTTTTAAAACCGTTTATATTCATCCGACGGTTTTGACAAAAGAGGGGAAAAGAATGTCAAAAAGTTTGGGTACGGGAATTGACCCGATTGAATTAATAGAAAAATACGGAGCTGACGCCACCCGCTTCGGGCTTGGCTGGCAACTGACAAAAGGCCAGGACCTCCGCTTTGTTGAAGATAATATTATTATGGGAAAAAAGTTTTGCAATAAAATTTGGAATGCCAGCCGGTTCGTATTAATGCAAGCATCGGAATCAAAAAATCATTCTTTGACAAAAATCGAAAAAATAACTCCGGCCGATAAAAAAATATTAAAAAAACTGGAACAAACAATAAAGTCAACAAATAAAGATATAGAAAATTTTGAATTCGGAAAAGCTGCCAGAACGATTTATGATTTTTTCTGGCATGATTTTTGTGATGTTTACATAGAAAAAAGCAAAAAACAAATAAAGTCAAAACAAAATACTGATAAAATATTACTATATGTGCTTTTAAATTCTTTGAAGATAATCCATCCTTTTATGCCTTTTGTTAGCGAAGAAATATATCAGAAAATGCCGATTAAAAATAAAAAAGCTTGCTTGATGATAGAGAGGTGGCCCCTATAATAATTACTTAGCTGTCCCATGCCCTATATTATCTATTTTTTCTTTGGAATGCTGCCCAGTTTTATCTGGCTTTTATTTTATTTAAAAGAAGATAAAAACCCGGAGTCGAAACGAATGATAATAAAAATATTTATTTATGGAATGTTGGCTACTTTGCCGATAATCGCTTTTTGGCTTTTGGTTGAACTTATCGGCTATCGTGAACAATTGTCGGTTTTTTTTGCCTCGTCAATCTATGCCACAATTTTTTATATATTTATCGGAATAGCTTTTTTTGAAGAATTTTTAAAATACCTGGTTGTTAAAGAAAAAGTTTTAAAAGACCCTGAGTTTGATGAACCGATAGACACAATGATATATATGATAGTTGCTGCTCTGGGTTTTGCCGCTTTTGAAAACTTGCTCTATCTTTCCCCTTTTATTATGCCTGAAGCAACCTTTTCAATAAAAGGAACAGCCATTCTTTCGGGAATAAGATTTATCGGCGCAACTTTTCTGCATGCTCTGTGTTCGGGAACCATCGGCTATTTTTTAGCTCTTTCAATCTATGAGACAAAGTGTCAAGGAATAAAAATAGAAAAGCCTTTTTTGCTTTTCCGGCTTGCCAGCAAAAAAACACTTTTTTTAATTTTGGGAATCGGTCTGGCAACCTTCTTGCACGGACTCTATAATTTCTCTATAATGAAGCTGGAAGGAAATTTGTCTTGGATTATTCCGGTTATTATTTTAATGTCCTTGGCAGTTTTTCTTACCTTTGGCTTTGAAAGGTTGAAAAAATTAAAAAGTACTTGTAAAATATAATTATTAATAAAAATTAACTTTAGCTGAGAGCATTCACTAAACTAAAATTGGTGAAAAATTCACAGTTATAAAATATAAAAATGTCATCATTTTTTGAAAAACTAAAAAGAGGAATGGGCGTTGAAGAGCCAATAGATGAAAAAGAATTAATTGAGGAAGAGGAGATTGAGGAAGAAGATGTTGAAGAAGATTCTGACGAAGATTCTGATGAAGATGCCGGCGATGAGGAAGAAGATGTTGAAGAAGAAGAAGAGGAAGAGGAAGAAATAGAAGAAGAAGAGGAGGAGGCTCCAAAACCCAAGAAAAAAACAATTAAAAAAGTAAAAGCGGTTAAGGCTGTTAAGGTTGATAAAGAAAAAAGCGAGCCTCAAATTAAAAAAATAGAAATTCAAACAGACGAAGAAAAGTGTGAGAAAAAGGAAAAGACGGATGAAAAAGAAAAATGGGTTTCTTTTAATAAGCTCGAGGAAGGCCAACTGGCAATTGATGTTTATCAGACCGATAAAGATTTGGTAATCCAATCAACAATCGCAGGAATTAAATCTGAAAATCTCGACATTTCAATGGAAAGAGACATTGTCACCATTAAAGGAAGCAGAGAAAAACCTTTTGAGGAAGAAGGAGACTATTTTATTCAAGAATGCTTTTGGGGGCCTTTTTCAAGAGAAATAATATTACCGGTTGATGTTGACCCTGAAAGAACTACGGCTGAAATGAAAAACAGCGTTTTAACAATCAGGATTCCAAAAATAATAAGAGAGAAGAAAAGAAAAATAATTGTCAGATAACTTCCCAATAGATCATAAAAAAAGCCGCCTTTTAGGCGGTTTTTTATTTAGCCACACAATTGTATTTATGAACCCTACACTAATTAATCTTACGCCAATTAACTTTGTGCTGATTAGCCTTATGCTAATCAGCTTTATACTAGTTAGCCTTATACTAATCAGCTTTATACTAAAACCCTGACTTGTTTTTATTTTACACTCAAAAGTTGTCCAAATTTTCACGATCGTGAAAATTTGGACCAACTTTATAGGTGTTATTAACGGGAATTAAAGTGCCGAGGGTGGGAGTCGAACCCACAAGCCCGAAGGCAATAGGTCCTAAACCTATCGCGGTTGCCAATTTCGCCACCTCGGCTTTTCCTTGGTTATTTTATCTTTTTTTTAAAAAAAATCAAAAATTTATGATTAAAAAATTATAGTTCTATTAAAAATTTTGAAAAAATAATTTTAAAATAAAAAGCCTTATTTTCTAAAAATAAATAAAATAAGGCTAGCCGGACATTCATTGGCTAAAACTACTATTGCTGTAAAAAATTGGCTAAAAAACTTATTAGCGCTGCAGCCAATAATACCACTGCTGAGCCCACCAAAGCATAAATTACCTGACTTTTAGCTTTTGTAATTTTAGCTGGGTCTCCCTCTGCAGTCATAAACAAATAGCCTCCATAAATAACAAAAATCACTCCGAGCGTTATTACAACAAAGAAAAACCAATATCTAAGACCGGTTAAAAATGTGAATAAATCAAATGTTTCTATCATATCGGGCGGATCTGCTAACACAAAAAAAGGTAAGAAACTAATGATAAAGACGGCAAAAATAGCAATTTTTAATAAATTTTTTTTCATTATTTATTATTAATTAAGGCATTAATAAACTTAATAGCTCAAGCCCTGTACCAGCCCCACTTGTTGATCCTCCACCTAAAAAAACTGCCATAAATCTTATCAGCCCCCAAGCCAAAACCGCAACTGCAGCTCCCACTAAAGCGTAAATAAGCCTGCTTCTTGCCATTGCAATTTTATTCGGATCACCTTCGGCACTCAAAAAATAATAAGCGGCAATCAAGATAAAAATTATTGCCAAGGCCATTACAACATAAAAAACCCACAAGGCAAGGCCTGTTAAAAAGTCTTCCAGATTAAAAGTTGCTGCAGGTGTGTAGTCTCCGGGAGCCTGGTCTACATATATAGTTTGTTGACTCTGGGCTATTGCAAAAGGAAAAAATAAAAACAATATCAAGTAAAAACAAATATATTTTTTAAATAAATTTTTTTTCATTTTTGAATTAATTTAATTGGAAAAGAGGGGCGGACTGAATATTATTAAATTAAAATTTAAATTCCAGTCCGCCCCGGTCTAGATAAAACAATAAATCTGTCCTATGCATTAACGTCTGCGTAATTTCGTTCTACAGCTATATAATAGCTTAGAAAATGTTTTATGCTCCGAAAAATCCTGCTACAAAGTTAATCAATCCCCAAGCCAAAACCGCAACTGCGACAGCTATTAGAGCATAAATTAGCTGACTTCTTGCTTTTTCAATTTTTTCCGGGTTTCCACCGGCAGTCAAGAATCCAATTGCAGCAACTAAAATGAAAATTACTGCTAAAGCTATTACAATCCAAAAAATCCATAAGGCCAAATTAGTTAAGAATGATTCAAGTTCAAAGGTTACGTCTTGAGGCGAATGCTCTTGAGGAGGACTATCCAAGGTTGCCGTTGCCATCGCAGGAAAAAGTAAAAAGCCTGTCAATATAATTGCTGTTGAGCGAAAAACTTTTTTTAATATATTTTTTTTCATTTTTTTGAAATTAAATATTTTAATTCTCGACCTTTATTTTATTTATTATATTGTATTTTATATTTTTTTCAATTGCTTTAAATTAAGATACTCCCAATACCTGGTCTAATAAAAAGCTAATCAAGCCCTTTGAAACAGCAATAAGAACAAATCCTATTACAGCGTACATAATCAGCTTATTGGCAATTCTAATTTTTTGTGGGTCGCCAAAAGCAGTCATATAATAATAACCTCCGATGATGATGATAATGGGAGCAATAACCCATGAAACATACCAAATAAAATTAATAATAGCCTCTATCAGCTGGGCAAAAGTATCATACTCCAAAGGATTTCTAATTTCTGTTCCAGCTGAAGTAAGTAAAGGGAAGGCCAGGAATAAAAAAAATATTAGAACTAATGATTTTTTTCTCACTAACATTAATATATTTTATATTATGCTTTATTTTTAGTAAACACCATTGCCTTGTGGTATTTTCCGGCATCAAACTCTTTCTCAAAAGTTAACCCTGTTTTTTCACCGATTTTTTTAATATCTTCAAAAGAAACAATTTCTTTTATTTCAATTGGCGGATTTTCTTTCCAATCGACAATAAATAAAATACCGTCCGTCTTTAAAACTCTTTGGGCTTCCTTTAAAACCTTTTTTTTGTCTTCTATTTGAAAAAGAAGATTGGTCATTAAAACCAAGTCACAGCTTTCATCCAAAATATCCACCTTTTTCTCAACATCCGCCAACAGTGTTTTAATATTTAAAATCTTATTCAATTTTGCTTTGGCTCTTAGGGCTGAAAGCGGCTCTTCTAAAATATCTATAGCATAAACCCTGCCGTCTTCAAGTTGTTTTGCCAAGGGAATTGCCCAGCCTCCGGAACCGGAGCCAAAATCAACAGCAACCATGTCTTCTCTTAAATTTATTTGTTTTAATATTTCTATAGGGTTAATAAATTTTTCCATTTTTTATTTAAATAATTATATACAAGTAACAGAGGCTACCTTATCTCCGGGGTCCAGCCTCATCAAACGGACTCCCTGAGTAAAACGGAAAAGCTTGGGTATTTGGGATATTTTTGTTTTAATTACTTGGCCTTTTTGAGAAATAACAATTAAATTTTCTTCTTCTCCGCTAAGAACTTTGGCTGCAACTATATTGCCTGTTTTTTGGTTAATATTTGCGGTTTTAATTCCGGAACCGCCCCTGCCCTGAACTTTATATTCTTTAACATCGGTTCTTTTTCCAAAACCATTTTCAGTAATAATAGCCAAATACTCTTTACCTGTTTTTTTAATAACATCAACGGCATTAACCTCGTCTCCTTTTTTAAGCCTGATACCCTTAATGCCCGAAGCGGTTCTTCCCATTGATCTTATTTCTTTTTCTTTTAAACGTATGGCTTGGCCTTTTTTTGTAACAAGGATTATTTCGTCTTGACCTGTTGTTTTCTGAACATTTTTAAGCTCATCTCCTTTTTTCAAAGAAATTGCGATCAAACCGCTTTTTCTAATGTTATCAAAATCTTCCAAAAAAGTTTTCTTAACTATACCATTTTTGGTTGCCATAAGCAAGTAATTAAAGCCCAGTTCTTTATCTTTTTTGGTTAATGTTCTTAAGCATAAAATTTTATCCTGGGGAGAAATTTCAAGAAAATTCAAAACCCCCCTGCCTCTGGCAATTCTTTGACCCTCGGGAATCTCATAAACAAGGGTACGGAAAACTTTTCCGGAATCGGTGAAAAAGAGTAAAGAGTCATGGGTTTGAGCGGATAAAAAATGCTCGATAACATCATCTCCTGTTGTTTTCATGCCCATAATTCCTTTGCCGCCTCTGTTTTGAATTTTGTATGTTTTCGGATTAATTCTTTTAATATAACCACCCTGAGTTAAGGTAATTATTGTTTCTTCTTGTGGAATCAAATCTTCTTCGGCAATATCTCCTATTTTCTGAACATGAACCTTTGTTCTTCTTTTGTCCCCAAAATTTTCTTTAACTTCCTTAATTTCTTTTTTAACTACGGTTTTTATTTTTTGGGGACTCTTAAGGATTTCCGTAAATTCTTTTATTTTTGCCTTAAGCTCTTTTAATTCGTCTTCGATTTTTTTTCTTTCGAGCTTTGCCAAGGCTGAAAGTTTTGTTTCCAAAATAGCATTGGCCTGTATTTTTGTCAGCTTAAACCTTTTAATCAGGTTTTTTTCCGCATCTTCTCTATTGGCTGAGCTTTTGATTATTTTAATCACTTCGTCAATCTTAGACAAACATTTATGCAATCCTTCCAAAATATGAGCCCTTTCTTTTGCTTTTTTTAAATCATATTTTATTCTTCTGGTAATAACTTCTGTCCTATGGACAACAAAATAACCCAAAGCCTCAACCAGGTTTAAAACTCTTGGCTGAATGCCGTCAACCAAAGCAAGCATATTTAAATGAAATGTCTTTTGTAGGTCGGTAAATTTATAAAGGCGATTAAGTACCTTTTGAGGAAATGCTTCACGGCCCAGTTCAATAACAACCCTAATCCCTTCTTTGTCAGACTCGTCTCTGATATCTTTTATTCCTTCTATTTTTTTGTCTTGAACCAAATTCGCAAATTGTTCGACCAAAGATGATTTTTGGGTTTGAAATGGAATTTCAGTAATAATAATCCGCTGCCTACCTGTTTTTTCATGCTCCACTATTTCTGCCCTACCCCTGATGACAATAGGTCCTTTACCTTGAGAATAAGCCTGAATTATTGCTTTTTGATCATAGATTATACCGGCTGTTGGAAAATCAGGCCCCTGAATAAATTTAAAAAGCTCTTCCGTAGTTGCTTTTGGGTTTTCAATTAAATAAATTAAAGCGTCGCAAACTTCGGATAAATTATGGGTAGGAATATTTGTTGCCATACCAACAGCAATACCAAAAGACCCGTTTAATAAAAAATGAGGGACAGGAGAGGGTAGGACAACAGGCTCTTTTCTGGTACCGTCATAATTACTTATAAAATCAACAGTTTCTTTTTCAATATGTTTAAGCATTTCTTCTCCTATTTTGGATAATTTACACTCGGTATATCTTTGAGCGGCAGGTGGGTCGGCATCCAAGCTACCGAAATTACCTTGTCCGGTAATTAAAGGATAGCGAAGAGAAAAATCTTGAGCCATTCTAACCAGAGCATCATAAACAGCCATATCGCCATGAGGATGATATCGACTTAAACAACTTCCAACAACAGTGGCTGATTTTCTAAACCGGGCATTGTGACGCAAGCCCTCTTCAAGCATTGTATATAAAATTCGGCGATGAACCGGCTTTAAGCCGTCTCTAACATCCGGCAAAGCACGAGAAACAATAACCGACATTGCATAATTAATATACGACTCTTGCATTTCGTCGATAATTTCTCGGGACTCAATCTTGCCTATTTGATTGGTTTGTTTTTGCGGTTCTTTTTTCATTTATTTTTTTAATTTTCTGCTTCTTTAATTTCTTTTATTTTTTGTAAATTTTTTAATAATTTTTTAACATCCGTTAAATCTTCTTCGTTATTTTCTTGGCTCTCATCAATCAATTTCTCAAGCATTTCAAGCTCTTCTTCATCCATTTTTTGAAGTTCATCCAATATTTTTTTTAACTCCTCAATCTCTTCTTCATCCATTTTTTCAATTTCTTCATATAAGTCCTGCGACTCTTTTAATTCCCGGTTAATTGCTTCTATCCCCTGGAATATTTGACTCAACTCTTCATCCATTCCAATGCCGGGCATTTCTTCGTAGGGAAAAATAGGCTCACCCCCTTCTCTTTGCTCTCTAAAGCTGTCAAAACCGGTTATAAGCCCTCTTATCCAAAAAAATAATAAAAAAAGACCGACAACAGAGACTATTGAGTAAAGAATTATCTTTCTTTTTTCCAAAGGCAGCTCCCTGATCTTTTCAAGAAACTTCATAATTAAGGATTAAGAACAATAATTTTAGCTTCTTCGGGCACAATATCTTTCTTTTTAACGGAAAGTTTTGCAATCGGTTCTATTTTTTTTATCCCCATTGTTTTTAAAAAAGTGTCAAGGCTCTCCAGTTTTATCTTAAGCTTGGGCAAATTATAATGCATTGGAATAACAATGCTTGGCTCAATCTGGGATATTATCCTGACTGTTTCTTTGGCAGATATGGTATATACTCCGCCAACAGGAATGATTAAAATATCAACATGATTTATTTTTTCAACTTGTTCCGGGCTAAATTCTTTTTGTCCAAAATCACCAAGGTGGCAAATTTTTAGATCTTCCGCTTCTATGGTGTAGATAATATTAAAACCCCTTTCTTTACCGGAAGAATTATCATGAAAAGAGGGGATGGCTCTAATATATATATTCTTTATTTCATATTCGCCCGGGCTGTCAATTAAAAAAGGATTACCCTGAATCGCCTTAATATTATTATGGTCCTCATGATTATGGCTAACCAATAAAATATCAGCCTCAAGCTTGGGAACTTTTAAGCCGGTATTTTCGGAAAAAGGGTCAATAACAATACTTGTTTGGCTATTTTTGTTGCGGCTTGAAATTATTTGAAAGCAAGATTGTCCATGCCAATTTATAGTCATGAATAAATATTATCATACTCCTTGAAAAAATCAAAGAAGTGTGCAATACTGTTAAATTATGAAAGAAGAAAAAAACTTATTAGAAAAAAATAACTCAACAAAACCGGCTCAAATCGGAAAAATAACAGAAGGAAAAATAATCGGCAAAGCAAGGTCTGCTGTTTTTTTGGATTTAGGACCGATTGGTACAGGCATAATTTACGGAAAAGAATTTCAGCAGGCAAGAGATGAAATTAAAAAACTAAAAATGGGCACAGCCCTTTTGGTTAAAATAACAGACTTGGAAAACGAGGAAGGCTATATTGAGCTTTCCCTAAACCAGGCCTCAAATGAGCTGGTCTGGGAAAAACTCAAAAAAATAAAAGAAAAAGACGAAACCTTAAAAATTAAAGTTTCAGGCGCAAACAAGGGCGGACTTTTGGCGGAAGTTTTCGGCATCGTTGCATTTTTACCCGTTTCACAGCTTTTACCGGAAAATTATCCCAGAGTGGAAAAAGGCGATGCATCCAAAATCGTCAAAGAATTACAAAATTTTGTCGGAAAAGAAATGGAAGTCAAGGTTTTTGACTTAAATCCTAAAGAAGAAAAGTTGATTTTATCCGAAAAAGCGAAAGAAGATGAAAAAATCAAAGAAATTTTAAAAAATTACCAAATTGGAGACGATATAGAAGGGGAAATCAGCGGCATTACCAATTTCGGAGTATTTATTAAATTCCCGGCCCGTTATTCTTCAAAAAAAGAGCCGGCTGACAATGAAAACAAAGAAAACCTTGAAGGTTTAATCCATATTTCCGAATTGGACTGGCAGTTGATTAAGACCCTGCAGACATTGTCAAGGTTGGGGAAAAAGTCAAGGCAAAAATAATTTCAATATCGGACAACAAAATCTCGCTTTCCCTAAAGGCTTTAAAAGAAGATCCTTGGCAGGATATTGGTAAAAAATATAAGAAAGGTGATTTGATCGAAGGCAAAGTAACAAAATTTAACCCTTATGGCGCTTTTGTCCAAATAACTCCGAAAATCCAAGGGCTTTGCCATATTTCCGAGTTCGGAACAAAATTAAAAATGGAAGAAAGCTTAAAAATAGGCAAAAAATATAAATTTGAAATAATCTCCATTGAGCCAAAAGAACACAGAATGAGCCTGAAGCTTATTCAAGAAAAAAATTAAATATGAAAAAAAAGGAAACCAAGAACCTTTTAAAAAATCTAATAATTATTCTTTTGATTTTTTTGGTTGTTTCAAGTATCTTCAGCTTAAT
>PWRH01000073.1 GCA_003556525.1 Candidatus Nealsoniibacteriota bacterium | reverse complement strand
TTCACCCAGCACTGGATCGTCCGCTACCTGGTGGAAAACTCGCTGGGCCGCTTGTGGATGCTGAACCACCCCGAATCGAAGCTCGTCGACCGCATGGATTACTACATTCGGCCGGAGGAGCCCGAGACCGATTTCCTGCGGATCGCCAGTCCCGAAGAGATCAAGGTCTGCGACCCGGCATGTGGCAGCGGCCACATGCTGACCTATGCCTTTGACCTGCTGTACGCCATCTACGAAGAGCAGGGCTACCCGGCGAGCGACATCCCGCGGCTGATCCTGGAGAACAACCTGTACGGCATCGAGATCGACCATCGAGCCGGGGCGCTAGCCGCCTTTGCCCTGACCATGAAAGCCCGCGAAAAGTACCGCCGGTTTCTGACCAAGGACAAAGTCGTCCAGCCCAACATCTGCGTGCTGGAGAACATCCGGATCGAACCGGAGGAATTCCACGAGTACCTCGCCGGGCCCAATGGAAGCGCAAGCGCATCCCTTCGCGAGAATCTCGCTAACATGGTCGACGCCTGCTTCTCTGGCCAGTCCCAAGTGACCGGTGCGTGTCCTACAGCAGAGCAGATCCTTAGACTCTGCAGTTATCGCGAGCAGGCACTACAATTGGCCGATGCCATGCTGTCGACCGGGCAGTTACTTTCTTTTCCAAACCGGCAACGGCTGAGGCTCAATCGCTCAGCACGAGAAACATTGTTTGCCTATCTGCGCACTGGTCGGCCCTTGTCAGAGCTTGATTCGCCAACGCTAGTGCAGACATTTCTGAGGCTGTTTCGCGAAGCGGTCCACAGCCGAACAGTTCTTCCGCACAGAGAAACAGTAGATTTGGAATCCCTTATTCATCAGTTTTATTGGCGGTTTTTCAATCAGTACGAAGATGCCGGCCATCTCGGATCTCTAATACAGCCCTTTCTCACAAAGTCGGGTGCGCTGTTGGCGTTAATTGACAAACAAGATTCCCGAGAAGAACTTTTCGTCGCTGAGGTACACAAGAGACTTCTTAATGTGTTGAGGCAAGCTTTGTATTTGAGTCCACGATATCACGTGGTGGTCGCCAATCCACCGTATATGGGGAGCGTTGGTATGAATCCTCGCATGAAGAAATTTGCGGCAAAGCATTTCAAGAAGTCAAAGCCCGACTTGTTCGCAATGTTCATTGAGAGGAATCTCGACTTAGTGGTGCATCAAGGCGCTACGGCCATGATTACAATGCAAAGCTGGATGTTCCTGTCTACTTTTGAAGACTTCCGCACGGAGCTGTTGAAGCAACACTCAATTCGTTCTATGGCACACCTTGGGCCACGTGCCTTCGACACGATTAGCGGCGAAGTCGTCTCTACCACTGCGTTTATCTTGTCAGGATCACGCAGGGACGAGCAAGGATGTTATATCCGACTAGTTGACGGCGAGAACGAACAAGAAAAGCGAACGAAGTTGTTGGAAGACTCCACCATTCGTTTCCATTTACACCAGTCGACATTCGACGCGATACCCGGTCACCCCATTGCTTATTGGGTTAGTAGTGCATTCCAACAATCCTTTGCGGTTGGCCGACCTTTGGGAGAGCTTGCCGTACCGACGAAAGGCATGTTTACCGGTAACGATGAGCATTTCGTCAGGTACTTTTGGGAGCCTTCCATTGATCGTGTCCTGCTAAATTGTGCGTCGCACGAGGAATCCGAGAAAGCAGATCAAAAATGGTATCCGTATATTAAGGGCGGCGAGTTCAGGCGTTGGTACGGGAACCTCGGCCACGTGGTGAACTTCCAATTTGATGGACGGGAATTGCGTGAGTCTTCATCGTACGGTGAACGGAACCCGGAGTACTATTTTCAAGAAGCCATTACGTGGACTGACATCACATCTTCCGATTCCCTCGCAGTTCGGCACGTGCCTCAAGGGTGCATCGCTAGTTCAGTGGGAAACTGCATCTTCGACAAGGAAGTTCGACTCACCTACCTTCTCGGTGTTCTTTCATCTCGTGTAATTGCGAAACAAGTTCACACGATAAATTCTACGTGGCATTGTAACCCCGGCGACATAAAGAAGGTTGCCGTCGCTTTGGACAACGGAATTTTTGATCGTGTGTGTGAGCGCAGTACTCAAGCTGTCGAAATCGCAAAATCGGATTGGGATTCAAGCGAAACTTCGTGGGACTTCCAAACCAGTGCGATCCTCGATTTTGCAGGAGATTCACTTCGCGAATGCTGGGTTTCTGTTGCATCGCACTGGAATCAACAGGTGCAGCGACTGTCGGAACTTGAAACAGAGAACAATCAAGACTTCCTGGCGCTTTATTGTCTCGCCGATGAAATGACCCCCGCCGTCTCGTCCGACCAAGTGACGCTCAACTGGAACTCCGCGAATCGCTACGGCTCTGACAAAAGCGAGTCGGAACTTGAAGCCCTTCTTCTTGCGGACACGATGCGGGAATTTGTCAGTTATGCGGTGGGCTGTATGTTTGGGCGTTATTCGTTGGACAAGCCTGGGCTGGTCATGGCGAATCAGGGCGAGACGGCCGAAGACTATCGG
>PWRH01000064.1 GCA_003556525.1 Candidatus Nealsoniibacteriota bacterium | reverse complement strand
CGTTTAACGGCCAAAAAGATTTGAAAAATAAATTGATAAAAGCTGTTGGCATTCCAAAAGATCGGCTTAGCGAAGACGCCCTAAGAATGTTAAGGGCTGTCAGGTTTAGCGTTGTTTTAGGGTTTAAGATTGAACAAAAAACAGTGGAAGCAATTAAAGAAAACAGTTCTTCTCTTAAATTTATTTCCAATGAAAGAATTAGAGATGAATTTATCGGAATTATTATGTCGGAAAAAGCAAGTCAGGGTATTGAACTTTTAAGAAAATTAGGGCTTTTAAAATATATTGTTCCGGAGCTGGAGCAGGGCTTCGGAGTCTTACAAAACAAGCATCATATTCATGACTGCTATCAACACAACTTAAGATCTCTTGACTATGCTGCCAAAAAAAACTTTAACAAACATGTTAGAATAGCCGCTCTTTTTCACGATATTGCCAAACCTTTTTCAAAAAGAGGCCAAGGTCCTAATGCTACCTTTTACGGTCATGAAATAGCAGGAGCCAAAATGACCGCTAAAATATTAAAAAGATTAAAGTTTTCCAAAAAAGACATTGATAAGATTGTTAAATTGGTCAGATACCATCTTTTTTATTATAACGTTGACGAGGTTTCCGAAAGCTCTGTTAGACGACTTGTTCGTCAGGTAGGACAAGAAAATATGGAAGAATTATTGCAGCTTAGAATGGCAGACAGGATCGGCTCAGGTGTTCCTAAGGCAGAACCTTATAAATTAAGGCACTTAAAGTATGTTATTGAAAAAGTTTCAAAAGACCCTATTTCTGTTAAAATGCTTAAAGTTGACGGAAAAGACGTAATAAATATTTTAAAAATAAAGCCGGGCCCAAAAATAGGACAGATTCTTAATGTCCTACTTGGTTATGTCCTACTTGATCCAAATAAAAATAAAAGGGATTTTCTGGAAAAAGAAATTAAAAGGCTTGGTGGTCTACCGGAAAAAGAGCTGGCTTCTTTAAGCAAGCAGGCAAAAAGAGAAATAGAGGAGATTGAAACAAAAAAGGATAAAATGACCAAAGATAAATATTGGGTAACATAAACCACCCCACCCATCCCGTGGACTTCCGAAGTCCACAAAAGACATCAATCTTGTGGACTTCCGAAGTCCACAAGGGGCTTGCAAGTAATAATAATATGAGAAGGAAACCTATATCAAAAGAATATCCTGTTCATGTAGTAAGGAGAGGGGTGCGTGGTTTGCCTTTTGCACGTAATGATTCTGACAGGTATAGAAATTTGCAAATGTTATTTTATTTTAACGATTCTTTGTCTAAAGAGAATTGGTTAAGAGATTTAAAAAAACAACGGGCTGTGGACTTCCGAAGTCCACAGTTGACAAGCGGTTTAAAAGAAAAAGAGCAACGGGCTGTGGACTTCGGAAGTCCACAGATTATGGGAGGGTCGTCTTTGGTTTGGCCGGAGGATTGGCCGAAACAAGACCCTTTGATTGATTTAGCGGCATTTACCTTTAATAATAATCATGACCACATGATTATTTGGGAAAGAAAAGAAAATGGGCTCTCTCAATTTATGCAGAAATGTGGAATAAGCATATCAAAGCATTTTAACGAAAAATATGGTGAATACGGCACTGTTTTGGAGCCCTATAGTTTAAAAGTTATAGATTCTGATATATACTTACAATGGGTTGTCCCCTATGTTATGGTAAAAAATACTTTTGAAATGCATCCAAAAGGGTACCAATGGGCTGTTAATAATTTTGAAAAAGCATGGAGCTGGGCTATACATTTTCCATTTTCCAGCCTCGGACATTATACTCTTGAGGTAGTTTGCCCCATTATAAATACTGAAAAACTTAAAGAAATTATGGGGACTCCGGAAGAATTTAAAAAATTATGTAGAGACATGATTATGGGTCGTGAAAAAATAGATGAAGATAAAATTTCGGAAATAATTAGTTTTTCTTTTGAGGATTTTGAGATCATTGAAAACCCTTAAAAACTTCGGAATCTTTTAGGTTTTTTGCGGGGTGTAGTATAAAGGCAGTATACAGGGTTCGGGACTCTGCGGCCCGGGTTCGATTCCCGGCACCCCGAAAATAATATTTAAAAAACTGAATAAATAAAAAAACATATTTTAAGGGCCTATAGTTTAACGGTAGAACGGTGCGTTCGCATCGCACAAGCGGCAGTTCAATTCTGCCTGGGTCCACACTGGCTTGATTTTGAAGCTATAAAGAGTTAAAATTATTTTAGAAAATATTGTTAATAAATAAAATTTATGACTAAAAAGGGTATAGCTAAAAGTAAAAAAGAAAATTCTTTTGAAGCGGGTCTTGAGGCAACGCAAAAAGCGCTTGAAAATGCTCAAATAAGTGATTGTGATATTGCTTTTGTTTATGCCAACCCCGGTTATGAAGACTACAAAGAGCTCTTAGCCGGTGTCAAAAAATCAATTGGTAATGCTTCTTTGGTTGGTTGTATGTCCGGAGGATTGATTACAAAAGAAGGAAGAGATGAGGATGACAGAGCGGTTGCCGTAATGGTTATTAAATCGGATAAAATAAAATT
>PWRH01000089.1 GCA_003556525.1 Candidatus Nealsoniibacteriota bacterium | reverse complement strand
TTTCAGACCTGCCAGAAAGTAAAATAGTGGTTTCCAACCGGAAAACCCCGTATAATCGGGGCAACAAAAACACCAGGAGGAAACCACTGCGATGAATAATAGCCAAACCGCGTTCAAATTGCGAGCCCAATTTTCCAAATATATGGGGATATTTTCTCCCCATTTTTCCAAGCCTATGACGGGTTTTCTGGCGGACATGGTCTACGGTCTTCAGGCATCCAAAGACATCAAGCTCAGTTGTATCGGGCGGGAGCTTGACGAGGAAATACCCCTGAAAAAGATCGAGGAACGGTTAAGCCGGAATCTGTTGTGCGAGCACTTGTACGAGACGGTTTCGGAATGTATTGCCATGGAAGGCGCCAAGCACATCGGCAAGGACACGTTGATTGTGGTTGATCCGACCGACATTCGCAAGCTCTACGCCAAAAAGATGCCCTATCTGGCCAGGGTTCGCGATGGGAGCAGTGGCGAGATCGGCAACGGATATAATTGCTGTGTTGCCGTTGCCTGCGAGAGTGGCGGCCGCCGCATCGTACCGTTGCATCTTCGACTATGGTCATGTGACGCCCCCGATTTTAAAAGCGAAAACGATGAGATTGAGCAAATCGTTAATACCATTCAGTCAGGCGCGAAGCGGCGCGGCATTTATGTCATAGACCGTGCCGGCGACCGTCGAATACTGTATAACATGCTTATTGATAAGCAGTTGCGTTTCATCGTGCGCATGGTTGGCGACCGCAATCTGTTGTGGCGGAAACGTCCCGTGCTGGCCGAAAAACTGGCGCGCAAGTGTCGGATGTCCTATACCGAGACCATCCGGCGGGAGACACCCGAAGGTGAAAAAACATACCAGATCCAATACGGAGCGATGAACGTATTTTTGCCAGATCACCCCGACAAGCCATTGCGCATGATCGTTGTCAAAGGATTTGGCGAAAAACCGATGATGTTGTTAACGGACTTGGTCGATGGTAATTCCAGAAAATGTTTGTGGCAGATCGTTGAGGGGTATCTCAGTCGCTGGCGCGTCGAAGACGCGATCCGATATATCAAGCAAAGCTACCGCCTTGAGGATATCAGGCTGCTGGATTACACGCGCCTTCGCAACATGATGGCCGTCGTATTGGCCACCGTTTTCTTTGCCTCCGTATGGATCGGGAAATCATTGCGCAACAGTATTCTCGTCAGCAATATCACACGCGTCTCAAAACGACTTTTCGGAGTGGTCGAGTTCCATTATTATGCCATCGCCGATGGCATCGCCACCTTGTTGCGGCGTTTTGGAAAATGGCACGGCGGAAGATCGTGCGCCAACCGAAATGACACCTCATTTCAAATGAATTTGCCGTTGTTTGACTCCGGATGAAAAAAAATGGGGTAAGTCCACTTTTGATTTGGTGTCCCGTCCGGAGGACTGCCGTGGATGCGGCGGTCAAGGTTGTTTTCACCGTAACGGGAAGTATGAGCGTTATGTGGGGCGTGAGCGTATTCGGGTAGCGAGATTCCGATGCAAGCACTGCGGCGGTTCTGTCAGTGTCCTGCCGGACTTTCTGTTACCCTACCGCAACCTGCCGCTGGTCGAGGTGGACGCGTATTTTCGCGCCACGGCCGAGCAGCGCCGCGGCCAGTCCGGTGCGGACCTTCTGCGTCGCTATTGGCGGCGCTGGGTCGGGCACTGCGGAAGGCTCCAGCGTTGTCGAGGGAGTGATCCGGGAGGTCTGGATCGTGACCCGCTGGGCTTCTGGCGGCAGTTGGGCAACGCTGTCGGTGGCTTGGCACGGGAACATGGCCGGTTGATCGACCGATACGGTCTTTCATTGCTTGGTCGTTACCGTTGTCACCGGGTGGCTTGACGGTTTGATTGCTGAAGCGGCCGGCGGTTTTAGCGGTTGCGGACATCCCACAGACCTTGTCGCTCGACGATGGTTGCATGGCGTGTTTTGATGTGCGTCATGAAAGCCACACATCAGAAAAACGGGTTGGGCGTGTCATCGGCGGACCAAAAGAAAGCCCTGGCACGGTACGCGGCAGTCTGGCTGCGAGGTGGTCAAAGCGAATCGGCAAAACACACAGGACCCAACTGTGGGGAAAGAGATCTCACCATGCCAACCCATGACATCATCGATAATCGATCCGAAAAGCCGGTTGATCACCTTAATCAGATCAGTTCGCATGTTGGCCTGCCGGCCAGCCGCCGCCCAGGGCCTTGTAGAGACGGATGAGGTTTGCGGTGACATCCGCTTCGCTGACCGCCAACCGGTCCTCCGCGTCAAAGAGAATGCGTTGCGCGTCAAGTACGTGAATGAAGTTCTTGAGTCCGTCCTGATAGAGCGATTCGGCCAGCTCGGCCGCCCGGCGGGCCGCAGCGACGGCTTCTGCCAGCGTTTGCCGCCGTGTCTGCTCGCGAATGTAGGCGACCATGGCGTTTTCGGTTTCTTCGAGCGCGAGCAGCACGGTTTTCTCGTATTTCAGTAGAGCCTGCTCCTGTTTCTCGTTCTGCACACGGATGTTGTTCCGGACACTGCCGGCATTAAAAATGCTCCAACTGAAGGCCGGCCCGATACTGGAT
>PWRH01000040.1 GCA_003556525.1 Candidatus Nealsoniibacteriota bacterium | reverse complement strand
CGCTCTTAAATGCTTCAAGTAAAGTTAGAGTTTTATATTTTTTTGCATCAGAGTATTTTTTTGGATCTTTTGAATAAACTCCGTCTACTCCGGTAGCCTTAAAAAAAGCTTGGCAACCAAGTTCCAGTCCTCTTATTGAGGTGGCTGTATCGGTAGTAACAAAAGGAAGCCCAATACCTCCTCCAATTATTACGACTCTTCCTTTTTCCAAGTGTCTGATTGCTTTTTTTCTAATAAAAGGTTCGGCTATTTCTTTTATTTCAAACGAGGTTTGCATGCGGGTTATTACTCCTTTTCTTTCCAAAGCGTCTTGCAATGCCATTCCATTAAAAATAGTTGCCAGCATGCCCATATAGTCGGCAGTCGTTCTGTCTATGCCTTGCTTACTTCCGGCTACTCCCCGAAAGATATTTCCCCCGCCTATTACAATAACAATTTGCACTCCTGTTTTAGTTGCTTTTTTAATTTCATCTGCAAGATAAAAAATAAAATCCGGATCTATTCCGAATTCTCTTTTTCCCATCATTGCTTCACCTGAAATTTTTAAAATAATTCTTTTATATTTGGATTTTTCTTTCATTTTTTTAAATTAATTATTTTTACTCCATTATCAGTATAAAAACTTTTGCTGAAAAAGTAAACCTTAAAATAAAATTATTCAATTTTTATCAATATGCTACAATATAGTAGTAAACTTATGAATATTATTATTATTTATGCTTCCATGCATCATGGAAACACTAAAAAAATTGCCGAAGCAATTCATAGTCAACTCGGAGGGAGGTTGATTAATTTTACGGAAGCAAAAAATGAAGACATAGTTAATGCCGAATTAATAGGTTTTGGTTCCGGGATTTATATGGCAAAATTTCACACAGCACTTTTAGGCTTTATTAAAAGTTTGCCCTTTATGGAAAATAAAAAATGTTTTATATTTTCAACTGCCGGGATAAGAAAAAATATATTTTTAAACAAGGGAAATAAATTGGCTAAAAAAATATTGGAAAATAAAGGGTTTGAAGTTGTTGGTGAATTTGATTGCTTGGCCTATGACACTTATGGTCCGTTAAAACTTATTGGTGGGATAAACAAGGGAAGGCCCAATGAAAAAGACCTGGAAGACGCAAGAAAATTTGCCAAAAGCATAATTTTAGACAGGGTAAAAAGGAAATAAAATAAAGAATCCGGTTATTTATAAAATTTTTTGACAATTTTTATCTTTGTGATATAGTTTTTCCAGTAATTTAAAAAATGAAATAAATTAAAAAGGAGGGTTTTGAGTGAAAGGTAATGTTATTTTTGACGGAAATTGTATCAAGTTAAAGGGCGTAAAATATTACCACCATAGAAATGGCGGAGGATTGGTTGCTGAAACAGCCAGGGTAGCTGAAACCGCATTTGTTGGGCTTTTTGCTTTTGTTTCCGGAACAGCTCAGGTTTTAGATAATGTTCGAATTCGCGACAATGCTTGGGTTACGGGAAATGCAAAAATTTCAGGCAATGTTTTGGTTTGTGAAAACGCGGGAATCTTTGGAAATGCTAAAGTTTGGGGCAATGTAAAAATTTCGGGCAATGCCAGAATTTTTGGTAATGCTCAAGTTTACGACAATGCTCAAATTTCCGATGATGCTTTTATTTGCGATAATGTTAAAGTTTTCAAAAATGCCCGGGTTTCCGGCAATGCAGGAATTTTTAAAAATGTCCGAGTTTCTGAAGATGTTTGGGAAGAATAAAAAATATTTTAATTTATATTGAACTATCAGCTCCTATTTTAAGTAGGAGCTTTTGTTTGGTTTATTTATAAAAGATTTTTTGATAGTATAGAAAAAGAATAATTTTTATGGAAAAAGATTTTAAAGAAAAAGTTTTAAAAATTGTTTCCAAAATTAACAAAGGTGAAACCATGAGCTATAAAGAGGTGGCCCGATTGGCGGGCAAGCCAAAAGCATGGAGGGCGGTAGGAAATATTTTAAAAAACAATTATGATAATAAAATACCGTGCCATCGGGTTGTGCTTTCAAACGGAAGGCCCGGAAAATATAATAGGGGGGTACAAAATAAAATAAAATTACTAAAAAAAGAAAAAGTAAAAAATTTAAAATAATTATTTATGAATAATTCCAGATTTAAAAAAGACATATCTTTGTGCATAGAAGAGTTATATAAAAAATATTTACCGGAGCAGGAAAATAACGCTGTAAAATATTATGATCCAAAGCCTAAATATTATTCTCCAAATCAGGCCTCAAAAGAAAAAAATAAGTTTGCCATATGTTTGGTTACGGTAGATGGGGATGTTTATACTATCGGAGATTGCAAGTTTCCTTTTTCTTTGCAGTCTATTTCAAAAGTATTTAGCTATAGTCTTGCTCTGGATGACCATGGCAGGGACTTTGTTTTGAGTAAAGTTGGTGTAGAGCCGAGTGGAGAGTTTTTTCATTCAATTACTTTTGACAGACACAATAATCGGCCGCACAACCCAATGGTTAATGCAGGTGCTCTTGTAACAAGCAACTTAATAAAAGGGGATAATTTAACAAAAAAATTCAATCGCGTTATCAGATTAATG
>PWRH01000049.1 GCA_003556525.1 Candidatus Nealsoniibacteriota bacterium | reverse complement strand
GAAATTATGGTTGATAAAAGCAAGCTAAGGCAAGTTATTATGAATGTTATTGACAACGCTATTCGTTATACTGAAGAAGGGGGGATAACAATAAAAGCAAACCTGGAAAATAAAACCATTAAAATTGAGATTAAAGATACCGGAGAAGGAATGACAAAAGATGAAATTGGCAAGCTTTTTGAAACTTTCAGCAGAGGAAGGGCAGGTAATAAATCATGGACAGAGGGGGCAGGGCTGGGCCTTTTTATTGCCAGAAAATTTATTGAAATGCACCAGGGTAAAATTTGGGCGGAGTCGGAAGGAAAAAGCAAGGGCTCGACTTTTCATATTGAACTACCGGCACAGCTAAATTAAAATATTTTTTATTTTATATGAAAGGACCGTATTGCTTAAAATACGGTTTTTTTAAATAAAAAATTGAAAAAAAAGAAAATTCAAGTATAATATAATAATTAATAATTCAACTCATGGAAAGAGTTTTAATTAAAAATACAGCCGAATATTTAAATAAAAATGTTAAAGTTTGCGGGTGGATAAATAATTGCCGTTCTCATGGCAAGGTTCTTTTTGTTGATTTAAGGGATAAAAGCGGAATTCTACAAACTGTTTTTGCAGGCAATGATAAAGATCTTTATGAAAAAGCCCTGTCTTTAAGGCCGGAATGGGTAGTTTGTCTTGAAGGAACAATCAAGGAAAGACCAAAAGGAATGCAAAATCCAAAAATTGAAACAGGTAAAGTTGAGATGGAGGTTGAAAAAATGGAAGTTTTATCAAAAGCAGAAACTCTGCCTTTTGGAATTGATACGGACGGTTATGAAATAAATGAAGAAAAACGGCTTGAATACCGTTATTTGGACCTAAGAAGAAAAAGGCTAAAAAAGAATTTAATTGGCCGAAATGAAATTATTTATTTTATTAGGGAATATCTTAAAAAAGAAGATTTTATTGAAATACAAACCCCGCTTTTATCTAAGTCAACGCCTGAAGGAGCAAGAGATTATTTGGTTCCTTCAAGGGTCCATCCGGGTAAATTTTTTGCCTTGCCCCAGTCTCCACAGCAATATAAGCAGTTATTAATGGTGGCGGGTATTGAAAAATACTTTCAAATAGCGCCTTGTTTCCGTGATGAAGCAGCCAGGGCTGACCGTTCTCCGGGAGAATTTTATCAGCTTGATATGGAGATGGCTTTTGTTGAACAGGAAGATGTTTTAAGAATAACTGAAAATCTTTTAATTGCTCTTGTTAAAAAACTGTTTCCGGCAAAAAAAATAAAACAAATTCCTTTTCCCAGAATCACCCATAAAACAGCAATGGAAAAATATAAAACAGATAAGCCGGACCTAAGAAATAATCCTGAAAAAAATAATTCGCAACCCTGTGGCGCAAGTCATGATGAATTGGCTTTTTGCTGGATAGTTGATTTTCCTTTATTTCAAGAACAAACAAAAGATGATTTTTTCCATGGAGCAGGCCAAAAATTAGCACCATCCCACCATATGTTTACTGCGCCTAAAAAAGAAGATATTAAATTGCTTGACAAAGACCCTCTAAAAGTGAGGTCATGCCAGTATGATTTGGTATTAAACGGAGTGGAAATAGGGGGTGGAAGTATCAGAATCCATGATTTTGAAATTCAAGAAAAAATATTTGACTTAATCGGCTTTACCAAAAAAGAAAAAGAATATTTTTCTCACTTGTTGACTGCTTTTAAGTATGGCGTACCTCCTCATGGCGGAATTGCACCGGGGCTGGATAGGCTGATAAGAATACTTTTGGGAGAAAATAATATCAGGGAAGTTATTGCTTTTCCTTTGAGCGGAGATACCAGAGATTTAATGATGGATGCGCCTGCTGAAGTTGAAAAGAAGCAGCTCGATGAGCTTTCGATTGAGATTAAAAAAAGCAAAAAATAAAATGAAAATAAAAAGAAGAACAAAAATTTTTATTATTACTTTTACTTTAAGTCTGCTTTTTTTTTGGGGGATAAATCTTATGGAAAAGAGCTTGAGCGAGTTTTTCTTTTGGCATGAATTAAGCAAGCACAGACATATTTTTAAAGCTCATGTTGCTTTAAGCCAAAAAATGAACGAGATGGCGCCCTTAAAAAATAGGTTTGCGCCAGAGCTTGAGCTTGAAGCCAAATCAGCTATTTCCGTTTTGATTGCTGACGACAAGGAAAGAATACTTTTTGAGAAAGATATTGACGAGAAATTAGCCATGGCAAGCTTAACAAAACTAATGACCGCAATAATAGCTTTAGAACACTATGATCTTTCAAAAGAAATTATAATTTCCGAAGAATCGGTTAATCAGCATGGCAGTATAAACAAGCTGGAGCAGGGAAAGTCCTTTACTGCAAAATACCTTCTCTATCCTTTACTGATTGAGTCAAGTAATAATGCGGCATTTGCCTTGGCTAATGATTATCCGGAAATGAATGAAAAATTATTTGTTGAATTAATGAACCAAAAGGCCAAAGAGTTGGAAATGAAAAATACTTTTTTTATTAATTCAAGCGGGCTGGATCCGGAAGATTTTAACGGAAAAACCAATTATTCAACAGTTGATGACTTG
>PWRH01000021.1 GCA_003556525.1 Candidatus Nealsoniibacteriota bacterium | reverse complement strand
TTCCGGCTAAGGAAGATTTTTTCGTTTTTTGGACTGAAAATTATTTATTTTTAATTAAAGAAATAATCTTCAGGCCGAAAAACAGCCTGAAAAAAGCTCATTAACAAAAAAAAGGAGGAAGGTATGATGAGAATTATTCTTTCTAAAAACAGCAACAGTGGCATTTTTGAGAAAGGGGTGCCTTTAGGCGACACAATGATTAGTCGATTAAAGGGCGAAGTCGTTATAAGTGGCGAAGAAAAAGAAAGAGTTATTGCTTTTTGCGATGAAGTTTGGCAAAAAGTAATGGAAAGAACAGGGGTTAGTTTTATAGGTCATGTAAGGTTTGACCTTGTTCCATCCTTTACTAAAAATGAGATTAGTAAGGGAGAAATTAACTTGGGAGAAGTTGGAGTAAGGTCAATTTATGAGGTGAATACGGAAGATCCGGAATGTGCGGCAGCTTGCTCTGCAGTTTATCCGGAAAATCCACTTCCTGCAATTAAGCTCGCTCGCGTAATTAAAGAAAATTTTGGCGAGAAAGTTGATATGATGATAGGAGATGGAATAGTAAAAAAAGAATGGGGACAAGCCTTTTTTAGAGACTTGAGAGAAGAGCTTGACTTAAAAGTTGTTGAAAACAATAAAGACAGCAGTAGCAGTGTTCCTCTTTGGCGATGGGGAGGAGTAAGATGGAATGAATATAGTGAATTTCCTCTTGCTATTCAAGAGTATTTGTTGGACGAGCAGAAAAATGGGAAAATATTTAATACTGTTTATTCTGCAGAAGAAAAAAACCCGGGAGACAAGAGGCATCTCATGGAGATGGGTATTTCACAAGGAGTTCCATTAACGGAAAAAGAATTTATCTTCGCCAATAAAAATTCTCTTGTTATAAAGCCCTACAAGGGCACATCCGGTAAGGGAATTGTTTTTGGCGAAAAAGTCAGTTCACTGGATTGGAAAAAAACAGTAGAGGAGCTTGATGAAAAAAGTTATGGAGTTTTTTGGGTCAGTTGGCTGCCCCAAATAAATACTCCGGCAGGGAGTGTTGGTATAGACTTTAATCCGAGCTTCTTTGCAATACAAAAGAAGCTATTCTACCTCTATACTATTGTTAGAATAGATAGGTGGAAAATTTATAGAGAAAGAGGAATGCAAAACCTGTCCAGAGGTGCTGCATTTTGTGGAGCTATTATGGAAGAATAACAAAAAAAAGGGACGAACAATGTCCCTTTTTCTTTTGCAAATTATTATTTTTAATTGTAAAATATTGTTATGAAAAAACAAAAAGAAATTATTGGTCTTACAAAAAAACTTATTAAAATATCCTCTGTTAAGGACAACCCTAAAGAATTAAAAAAAGTGGTTGATTTTTGTGTTTCTAATTTTTCTACGGATAAATTTGACATAAAAAGATTTGAAAGCAACAATAAGCATAGTTTGGTGATTACTTTTAAAAAACAAAAGAATCCGGATTTTTTTCTTGTAGGTCATCTTGATGTAGTAGAGGCGGAAAAAAAAGAATTTAGGCCGGAATTAAAAAATAATAAGTTATATGGAAGAGGAGCTAAAGACAATAAAGGGCCCAGTGCAGCAATGATAACTCTAATGAAAGATTTTGCTTCTGAAAATAAAAATTTATCCGTAGGATTAATGCTTACTACTGACGAAGAAGTAGGAGGATTTAATGGAATAAATTATCTTTTAAATAAGAAGAATTATTCTTGCAAACTGGCATTCATTCCTGATGGCGGAAATGATTTTGAAATTATTTCTTCCGAGAAAGGGCTTATTCATTTCAAGCTTACGGCAAAAGGAATAGAGGCTCATGGAGCAAGGCCCTTTGAGGGAGAAAATGCAATAGATAAAATAATGGAAGTTTATAAAGATATTAAAAAAAAGTTTCCTAATCCGAAAAATATGGAAGATTGGAAAAGCTCACTTAATCTAGGAACAATAAAAGGAGGCAGGGCAACCAATATAGTTGCCGGAGAGGCGGAAATTTATCTTGATATTCGCTTTACGGAAGAAAAGAAAAAAGAAGATATTTTAAAAGAAATAAAAGAGATTATTAAAGAAAGAGCAAGAATGGAAGTAATAATTAGCGGCAACCCTTTCTACACATCTCCCAACAACAGCTATATAATTAAGTATAAAAAGGTGTTGAAAGAGGTGTTGAAAAGAGAGCCAATATTTAAAAAATGTCCCACCGGGTCTGATGCAAGATTTTTTTCCGAGAAAGGAATACCGGCCATTATTACCAATTGTAAGGGCGGGGGAACTCATGGAAAAGACGAGTGGGTAGATATAGACAGCTTGGGCTCTCTTTATGAAATTTTAAAAAAATTTATTTTGAACAATTTTTAGTTTAGCTGTTTAATTTCGGGATTTTTCTACAATAACCAAGTAAACTTTCATAAATTTTTTCCAAAGTGAAACATTTTTAAAAAAATCTGGAGGTCTGTCCTCCGAAAATTTAAGTCAATATGTTATTTGGGGCGTTGCTTCACCCGGTGAAGCAATAGCCCAAAAAAGCCATATTGTTTATCAGGTTAGTTAATAATTTTACCTGACAACAGATACTCTTTTAAATTATTTTG
>PWRH01000081.1 GCA_003556525.1 Candidatus Nealsoniibacteriota bacterium | reverse complement strand
TTTCATAATATATATTATACTTCGATAAAGAACCATTATGCGAAGTATCCTAAGTATATAATAACAAGCCAAGAGGTGGTGTCAATAGCACCCCTTCTTCTTCCCTTTTTACTTTTTTAATAAAAAAAGCGCATTTGCGCCTTTTGTTTTTTTATGTTTTAAGTTTTATTTAATTTTAATGTGCGATTTGGAGAGGGAGAAAAGGGTTTTTTGTTTCTTTCTTAGGTTTGGAAGTTGCTCTAAAATTTAAAATCCTTTTCTCCCCCAGTCTTAGTATATCAGCTATTTTTCATTTGTCAAACTTCTTGTCGCACAATTATATATAATAAGAATAATGCCCTATTTTTCAAATATTAAATCCATAAACCTTTGCCAAAGAGATTGGCCTGCTCTGGGTGCTTCTGTTTTAATTTCTTCCTTAATACCTTCTTTTTCTTTTTGAAAATTTTCTCTTAAATATTCTTTTCTTTTTTCAAACTCCGTTTTTGTCCAATTTTTAACTTTTAACCAAATGTTTTCTTTAAACCAGCTCCAAGCTTTTTGCCAAAAAGAAAGCTCTTGTTCTATTTTTTCGCCTTCATCTTCTTCTATGATTTCTGCTTCAACAAATAATCCCGGGATTAATGTAAGTGTAGTTGTTATTATTAAAGCAATAATTAATAATTTAGGCATTTTCAAGTAAATTTTGTGCTTGTTCTATTCTTTTTAAGGTCTTTTCCTTGGTTAACAGCTCAGCAACCTCAAAAGGGCTGGCCGATGCCTCTTTGCCTGTTAGAGCGACTCTAAGTGGCCAAAGAAGTTCACCTCGGTTATTGGGAAATGTTTGTTCCGCCTCTTTTAATAAAGATTTTTCCAAATTTTCTTTGGTCCACTCTTTGTCTTTAATTTCGGATAAAACTTTTTTTGATTTTTCTAAAGAATGTTTTACCTCCTCTTCTGTCATTTCTTTCCACTTGAGCAGATCTTTTTCATAAGTTATTTCTTGTTTAAAGAAAAAATCAACCAATTCCGGCACCTCTGATAAAATTTTTATTCTTTCATAATATATTGAAATTATTCTTTTTAAATATTCAAAACTTATTTCTTTTCCGTTTTGACTTGATTTATATATTTGTTTCGGCTCAATTCCTCCATAAGCAGGAGGGATTTGTTGTGTTGTAAACTCTACTTCAATAAGCCCTGACTCTATTAAATAGGGCAAAGAAAGTTCTGTTATTTTTTCTATTGGTTTTTGTCTTAAATAAAATCCGTTTAAGAAGTTTAATTTTTTAATATTAAAAACAGCTCCTTGTTTTTGGACTTTTTCCAAAGAAAATTCTTTTATTAGTGACGCTAAAGAGTATATTTCCCGCTCTTCTTTTTCGCCGGGATTCCACCCCAAAAAAGCCATGAAATTAATTAGGGCTTCGGGTAAATACCCTTCTTGCTTTAAGTCCGAAACAGAGGTTGCCCCATGTCTTTTACTTAGCTTTGCTCTGTCAGGACCTAAAATTAAAGGTAGATGGGCATATAAGGGCTTAGGAAAGCCAAGTGCTTCTTGGAGTAGAATTTGCTTGGGTGTATTGGAGATATGATCTTCCCCCCTAATAACATGACTTATCTTCATTTCAAAATCATCAACAGCAACCGCCAAGTTATAGAGTGGTCTGTCTATGTTTTTGGCAATCACTATATCCCCCATCAATCCGGTATCAAATTCTATTTTTCCTCTAACTAAATCGTTAAAAGTTATTTTTTTTTCTATTGTTCTAAATCTTATTACTTTTGGCTTATTTTGGTTTAAGTTTTCTTCTATTGTTTTTATGCTTAAATTTGCACATTTTCCCGTATAATGAGGCGCTATGCCTTGGGACATTTGATATTGTTTTTGGCTAGCTAATTCTTCCTCTGAGCAAAAACAATAATAAGACTTGTTTTCTTCCAAAAGTTTTTCTATATATTTTTTATAAATATCAATTCTTTCACTTTGCCTGTAAAATTCATCCCACCCAAGCCCAAGCCACTTTAGGCTTTCTAAAATATCTTTTTCAAATTCGAGAGAAGATCTTTCTTTGTCGGTATCTTCAATTCTTAAAACAAAAAAACCTTCATTTTTTTTGGCAAAAAGATAATTAAAAAGAGCTGCCCTGGCTGTACCAAGATGCAAAGAACCGGTTGGAGAAGGAGCTATTCTTGTTCTCACTTCTCCCGGCTTGATAAATTTGAGGTTTTCTGCCAACATAATTGGTTTCTTATCTGGTTAAGAATTCCACAAGATAGTTAGCGATTACTGAAGCAGCCCTGGGTTCTGAAAAGTCTTTAGCTCTTTGAGACATTATTTCAAGCTTTTGAGGGTTTTCAAAAAGAGACTTTAATCTTTCTAAAAAGAAGTGTGGTGTAAAATTATTTTCTTCCATAACATAACACGCTCCTCTTTCTTCATACGCATAAGCATTTTTGATTTGATGATTTTGTGCTGATTCGGGCAAAGGAACCAAAATAGACGGCTTGCCCACAGCTGCAATTTCAAAAATGCTTCCGGATCCGGCACGGCTAATTATTATGTCGGTCAAAGCATATGCTTCGCGAAGTTGGTCTTCTTTTAAATAAGGATATAAATGATAGGATGA
>PWRH01000026.1 GCA_003556525.1 Candidatus Nealsoniibacteriota bacterium | reverse complement strand
TATTTTTTTTCCTATAGATGATAAAATTTTATCCGCCTCTTTTCGGCCGTTAAATATCTTTATAGATTGGGAATTTTTCCGAGATTTTTTTAACTTCATTAAAAACTTCTTTTTTGATTTTTTTGTTGCCTATGTTTAAGGTTAGCTTCATTATTAAGTCAACAAGACCTATACATTCCTTTTCTTTAAGTCCCCGACTGGTAATGGCCGGTGAGCCCAGTCTTATGCCCGAAGGATTGTAAGGCGGATTTTTATCAAAAGGAATAGCATTACGATTAACGTAAATACCGACAGAGTCCAGTTCTTCTTGAATTTTTTTCGAGCCAATATTAAAACAAGAAACATCTATAACCATCAAATGATTATCCGTGCCCTTGCTTATAACCCTAATTTTGTGGTCATGAAACCGGGCTGCCATAGCTTTGGCGTTTAAAATAACTTGTTTTTGGTATTTTTTAAATTCAGGGTGCATGGCTTCCAAAAAACAAACCGCTTTGGCTGCTATAACATGATCTAAAGGCCCTCCCTGCATTCCCGGAAAAACAGCCCGGTCTATTTTTTCAGCCAAAGATTTTTTGGACAAAATAAGTCCGCCCCTGGGACCCCTTAATGTTTTGTGCGTGGTGGCTGTAACAACATCTGACCAGGGAAAAGGATGAGGATGCAGACCTGCCACAATCAGCCCGGCAATATGAGCAATATCCGAAACCAAGTAAGCTCCAACTTTATCCGCAATTTTTTTAAAACCTTTAAAATCGATTTTTCTTGAATAAGAGGTAGTTCCGGCAATAATCATTTTGGGCTTAAACTTAAGAGCTATTTTTTCAATTTCTTTTAAGTCTATTTTTTCAGTTCGAGGATCAACACCGTAATAAGCAAAATTATAAAACTTGCTCGAAAAATTAACCGGCGAACCATGAGTTAGGTGTCCGCCGGCAGACAAATCAATACCCAAAACTCTGTCCTTATAATTAAGTAAAGCCAGATAAGCTGCTGCATTTGCCTGAGAACCTGAATGTGGCTGAACATTGGCATGCTCAGCCTTAAAAAGTTTTTTTGCTCGAGTTATTGCAAGCTCTTCAATCTGATCAATAAGCTCATTGCCTCCGTAATATCTTTTATAAGGATAACCTTCTGAATATTTATTACTCAAGGGAGTTCCCATTGCTGAAATCACAGCCAAGCTGGAATAATTTTCCGAAGGAATCAAACTTAAACCTTTTTTTTGGTGCTGAATTTCCTTTTTAATCAGGTTATAAATTTTGGGATCAATTTTTTTGAGCTTCATGTAAGTTATTTCATTTTAATAAAATTTACCGATTTTACAAGCAATCTTTAAAGCTTTCAAAATAAAAGCTCTTTTAGGCAAATTGTCCTAAAAGAGCGATTTTTAAAGCTATATTTTTCTTTCGGGAAAAGTGTTTTCTTTTAATTTTTTCATATCCCTTCCGCAATAACGCACTCCTTCTCCGCATTTTTGAGTTAATACACAACTGGGAGCCATTATTTGAACGATAGGATGATCTTTAAGTTGCTCTCTTAAAGAGCGGGTTAGGTGATAAATTTCTTCTTGAGCACAAAAGCACAGTCTTTTTGATAATTCATGTATTGTTGCATTGTAAGAGCCTGATTTTTGATATTTAACCATTGCACCGTAAGGGGCAATTACATAACCCAGACTTTCCGGAATTTCTTTTTGAACCAAAAGCCATGTGTTAAAAACTTTTTCCGCTTCGTTTGTTAATCCTAAACTGTCGGGAATCGGCGGAAGATAAAATTTACCGCTAAAACCGGGCTGGCCTCTTTTAATGGTTCTATGGCGCTGGTCTTGCCCCATTGTCGCTACAGATAACTCCACTTCCGTTTTAATTTCCGAAACATTATTATTCATTAAGCTCGGAGAGAAATGAAGCAGGTCTGTGGGATGCAAGTCTTCCGGTTTTGGAATGGAAAAAAGAGAAACATTGCCCGATGATTTCAGTTTTACTACGGGCTTTTTTAAAACTCCTAAAAATTCACTACACCTTCCTACCGCAGCCGGAAAATCGGTTTCGGCCTGCCTTTTAAAAATAAAACCTAATTCAGGCCATTTTTCAATTACCAAGTCAGCCATTTTTTGTGTTAATTCGATTAGCGTCGGAGACCAGGCAGAATAATAAAGACCGGCTAGCGAAGAAATATTTAGAGTGTACTCAAGCGCAGTGGGAAAAATAACCGGAATAAATACTCTTAATTGTTCTTGAGCAATTTTCGGAGCGTTTTGTTCAATATATTTTTCTGAGGCATTCGGCCGCTCTTCTTTAATAAATTCTTCCGCTTTTTTAGTAGCGTCTTTGATGTTTGACTGGTAAATATTTAATCCCAGGCCAATATAATCCAATACAGCTTGTTTGTTTTTAATTTCAGGCCAATACCTGTCAATGTATTCTTCAATCTTGATAAAATCCGGCTCAACAAACATTTTAGCGCAAAACCTGCCTGAACGCTGGCTGGTGTTGTAGAAAGGATTTGCCAAGTGCAAACCAAAAGTAATATCACCAATAGCAATGTCTTCTATTAAAAATGTAAAAAAAGTATGCTGGAAAGTGGTATGATGCCCGGTATTCCAAAGCCTGTCTTTAAT
>PWRH01000100.1 GCA_003556525.1 Candidatus Nealsoniibacteriota bacterium | reverse complement strand
TTATTTTAAAGATTCCGATTGTTTCTCCTTTAGTTAAAAAAACAAACGCAGCCCATACCATTAGAACATTAAGTTCTTTAATTGCTGCCGGAGTTTCCATTGTTAAATCTTTGGATATTGTAGCAGGAGTTTTGGGTAATATTTATTATAAAAAGGCGCTTTTGGATGCCTCTGAGAAAATTAAAAAAGGAGAAAAACTTTCCGATGCCATGTCTCCCTATGATAACCTTTACCCCTTAATTGTTATTCAAATGCTTAGAGTGGGAGAAGAGACCGGAGAAACATCCAATATTTTGCACAAATTGTCGGAATTTTTTGAAGAAGAAATAGCTTATGCGACAAAAAATTTAACCGCTGTTATAGAGCCGATATTGATGATTATTATCGGTTCGGCAATCGGATTTTTTGCCATTTCAATGGTTCAGCCAATGTACTCAATGCTCGGAGCCATTTAATTGTTTTTTATGAAAAATCTCAAGGGATTTACTTTAATTGAAATATTGATAGTTATTGCAATTATAATTATTTTGGTTGGGATTTCTTTTCCGTTTTTAAGAGGTTTTCAAAAAGAATCGGACCTGGTTAATTCTTCGGAAAAGATTGTCAGTGCCTTAAGGCTGGCTCAAAATAAGACTCTAGCCTCAAAGCAGTCCGGTCAATGGGGTGTTTTTTTTGCAACCTCAACCGAGCCAAATGAAGTTGTTTTATTTAAAGGAGAAGATTATCAGTCGCGCGATATTGATTTTGATGTAGTCTATCAGCTGGCTGACAGTGTTGAAATTTATGAAATAAACCTGAATGAACAAGGGGCTGAAGAGGTTATTTTTTATCCGATTATCGGAACTACGGATCAGTTTGGCAGTATTTCAATAAGAATAAAAGATGACCATGAAAAAACAAATACCATATATATACAGCCTTTAGGCTATGTTGGGTTGGTTGATTTTTTAGCGCCTTTGGATGAAGAAAGAATAAAAGATTCCAGGCGAGTGTTTATCAGTTATAGCCGATCGATCGATGTTTCGGATGAAAGTTTAATTTTAACCTTTGAGGGAGATGTTATAGAAGAAATTATAATTGATGAAAATATGAGAAACAATCAAGTTGAATGGCAGGGAGGAGTGGTTGTTGACGGAGAAGAGCAAATAATAAAAATTCAAACATATCGCCTTAATGATCCGGATACATTGTTTTTTATTGAAAGAGATATGAGGTTTAATAGTAAAGGATTAAAAATTGAAATCTCCGGCGATACTTCAGGAACCCTGATAGAGTATTCTGCTGACGGGTCAATAACAACCAATACATCAATTTATGCAACAGAAGCTCAGTGGCAATAAGCAACCTCAAAAAAGCAATGGTTTTTCAATAATAGAGGTTTTAGTTGTTAGTTTTATTATTATTTTTGTTTTGACTGCCATTTTAACCCTGGCTGTTCTTTCTTTGAGAATTTCAATTTTGGTGAAAGAAACAAATCAGGCTAATTTTTTAGCTCAAGAGGCAATTGAAATAACAAGGAATTTCAGGGACGGAACAAAATGGAATGAAGACGGCTTAAATACTTTAACAACAGGTATTTCCCATTATCCGCTAAAAGACAATTCAACAACTCCTCCGAACCGGACTTTTTTAGAAGGAGAAGAAACTATTGGTCAATTTAATAGGCAGATTATTTTTGAAGATGTCTTGCGCGACAATAATCATAATATTGTTGAGGAGGGCGGATCGATTGATCTTGATGCCAAAAAATTAAGAATTATTGTGTCTTGGAAAGAGAGAGAAATAATGGTTTCAACCTATTTAACCAACTGGCAATAATGAAAAAAACGAACAAAAAAAACTTAAAAGGATTTACTTTGATCGAGATTTTAATTTATGTTTTTATTTTGGCTATTATTGTTTTAGCTGTTTCTTCTTTTTTTGTTTGGGCAATTCGTTCCAGCACGAAAAACAGAACTATGCGAGAATCACTTCATAATGCGGAAAGGGCAATGGCTATAATGACCCATGAAATAAAAGAGGCAAGAAGTGTTTATTTACCAACAAGTTATTTTTCCGAGAGTCCGGGCCAAATTTCTTTAAAAACCTACAAGTATTCGGATGGAGTGCAGGAATATTCTTATATTGATTTTTATCTTTGCGACAACCGGCTTTGCTTTAAAAAAGAAGGCCAAGATCCTTTTGCCTTAACCTCTGAAAGCGTTGAAGTGTCCAATTTGGTTTTTGATTGGATTGCTACAAACGAAGCTTCTTCAGTTGAAATATCAATAAAGGTTAATTATAAAGATTTTCAAGACCGGCCCGAGTTTTTGTCTTCGGTTGAACTGCAGTCAACCGTTTCTTTAAGGGCTTATTAATAATGGCTAAAATATTAAAAGAAAAAGGTTTTGCCGCATTGTTTATCACTATTATTATTTTAATAGTTCTTTTTGTTATTATTGCGGGCTTGATTTTTTTGGCCCTAAAAGAAAGCCAAATTTCAGCCAATATTACCAGGTCGAATAATGCTTATTATGTTGCCGAAGCAGGTATAGAAGACGCTTTATTTAGAGTTAAGAGAAATCCCGCTTTTCAAAATATTTCTTATGCTTTTGGGGTAGGCGCCGGAAATGCTGAGATTGATATTTCAG
>PWRH01000003.1 GCA_003556525.1 Candidatus Nealsoniibacteriota bacterium | reverse complement strand
GCAGCTGCTGCCGGAACAGTTCAGCGAGTAACCTATAGTAGAGCAGGTTATGGAAATTATCTTACCATTCTTCATCCAAACGGCGTAGTTACCCTCTATGCCCACCTATCAGCAATTACGGTAACTTCCGGCAGAACTGTTTCTCAGGGAGATATTATTGGTTACATAGGAAATTCAGGTTATACCATAGGTGCAACCGGTTGTCATCTTCATTTTGAAGTTAGGGGAGCGCCAAATCCTTTTGGTAGATGATAAGTTTATAAATTATTAAAATTAAAAAGCCCGATAAGATTATCGGGCCTTTTTAATATTTAAATTATCTTTTAATTTCTCCGGCACCTCCTCTAGTGCTTCCAAGGGCGGTATCTATTGAGCTTTCCGCTGAAAAAAGTGTTGCACCTGTCCATTCATCTTTTGCGGAAATAGTTGCTTCGCTGATTAATGTTATTACTTTTCCCCTATCAGCCATTTGCGGAGTAAAAGCAATCTGAAAAGCAGCTACCAGCTCTTCTTCAAAAACCCCTATTCCCGGGCCGACACTTCCTATTTGCCAAACAACTTCGCTTGAACCCAAGGGCAGTCCTTCCATTAGTAAGCGGTTAAGCTTGGTTCTGGTCAGCTCATCTACATATCCTGTGCCCATTTGGATTCCTTGAGGGTCCAATATGTCTCTTCTGTATTTTTCTTGAAATGCTTTTACCGCTCCAAAGGTTATTGGTCCGAAATAACCTGTAATTGGCACTGATTCTCTATAGGCATGAGGAACTTCTTTTTTAAGTATTGTTTGAAGGTATCTTACCTCAATATCATTTCTTAGTTCTCGGAATAAAGGTCTTTGAAATCTAAAATCCCTTGGAATTATTGGATAATAAGGGCTTTCCGCCTTAAATGGATCTGTTATAACCTGCATTTCTCCTTTTGTTGATTTAACGCTTCTGAAGACAACATTTTGGGGAAGAGTTGCTTTAATCTGAACATCTTTAATTGAATTATAATAATTTTCAAGCTTCCAAACAATCGTATAATGAGTTGTTTTGTTTACTTCCGGAGGATTGGGTCCTTGGTTTTCAAAAAATCGGTAAGGATCTCTAAAATACCCTTCTTGTGATAATTTTATTCGGGAGCTTGCCCTATTTCTAAACTCCTGTTCAAAGTCTCCCAAAATAACTCTGTTTCTTACACTTGCATTAAGTTCTGTGATGTCTTGAGGTTTATAATCTTCTTTGAGTTGGACCCAAAACTCCACTTTTCCTTCTTCTCCCGGAGTCAGATATCTGAGTTGAGGTATTTTTTCTCCTGTCCAAGTAATGGACCTTCCGCCCCTATGGAAAGAGCCTGTCGGAGTTTCAATTGTTTCAACGTTATAAAGATTTCCTTCCAAAACAGTTGAAAGAACCAAGTTTGACAAAGGTTCATTTTGAATATTTTTAAAATAAATTTCATAATGAAGGGTTTCTCCGGGAGACGGAAAATAGTTTTCCTGGTTATTTATTAGTTGGGTAAATTTAAAATTAGGATTAAATGTAGTTGAAATGGTTGAGTATTCTTTTAAAAGAACATCTCTTCCGTGGACATGAACAAAAAGCCGGGCATTGAAATTCATATCTTCTCCTATCTTTTGTCTTTCCGGGAAAAATCCCACCATCTCTACTTCTCTGGCAGCAAAACCTTCCATTTTCTCAATCCTCCAATAATCTTCCTCTTTTAAGGGGATTGATTCTTTAATATTTAGCTCTTCGGGATGGGTTATCAATAGTTTTAGATTTTCAATATTTTTATCGATTAAAGAAATAAATCTTGTTCTTAAAATAAATTCACTTTCCGTATCCGGGAATATTGCAATTTTTTTCGGTATATCGATAATTAACTCTATTGGAACTTCTGAAATATTTGTAGTTAAATTAATGGTTCTTGATGTTTCAAATTTATTTTTGGCATAATAATTAAGCCATGCCTTAGCTTCCAGGTTTTCATTTTCTTGCCCGAAAACCTGTGCTTTAAACTCAAAAGTTTTTTCTTGGCCCGCATATAGGTCGGTTTCAAATCTCACTGTTTCAAGCAAGCCCTCATTTTCCGGCAATGAAGATGAGGGGTATTGAAAAGTAAGTTCAGGATTTTCCAAAACAATATTCCCTCTGTTTTTAATCACTACGGTATATGTTATTTCTTCGCCTGCTATTGCCTTTTCCGGGCCCATTATTTCAACGTTAACTTGGGTTTTAGGTAAAACCAGGCTGACGATTAAAAATATTACAGCTATAAAAAAAGCAAAAGCCAAAACAGTGGTTAATATTGCAATTTTTTCAGAGACTTCAATGCCTTTGAAAATAGAAAAAACTCCTTGAAATTTTTCTTTAATATTTTCTATATTTTCATCCATTTTTATGTTTATTGTTAATTATAATTTGAATGGCCGGCTTAGCCGTAGATTTTAATTATTTTTACAACTTAAACAAAGTTTAGCGTCAGGATAAACCTTGATTCTTTCTTCTTCTATTTTTTTTTGGCATTTTTCGCAAAAACCGTATTTTTCGGTTTTAATTTTTTTTAATGCGTTATTGATGCTTTGTAGCCTTAATTCCAAACTGTGCTCAATAGGCAGAAGGTTTGCATACGCTTCAACTTCGTCAGCTGCTTGCTCCAT
>PWRH01000102.1 GCA_003556525.1 Candidatus Nealsoniibacteriota bacterium | reverse complement strand
TATTGCTTCACCGAGAAGTCGATGAAGTTTGCCCCTTCGGGTTTGCCTTCATCTCCACCCTTCGCTATCGCTAGAGTGGTCGATGAAGTTTGCCCCTTCGGGTTTGCCTTCATCTCCACCCTTCGCTATCGCTAGGGTAAGCAACGCCCTTATTGGGTTAAAAAACATCAAGCTGTTTAAGTGTTTTTTCAAATATTGCCAAACATTTTTTTGCGTCGTCAAAAGAAAGCTTATAGTTTGGGTCGTAAATAATATTATTGCGTATCTTATGAGCTCTTTTAATTTCCTCAATATCTTGTAAAACCGTACCTTTTACACTCTCAAGCCTTTCAATCAAACCATCTCCGTCATACCTCATATCTTTTAAAACTTGATTCAACATATTGTCTGCCTCGATTATTGCAAGTTTGTATTCCGACTCCAGGCCGGAATTAAGCCTTAAATTTATTTTCTTCCAGTCTTTTTCTATTTTTTTTGTCCCAAAGGGCCGATAAGTTAAAAACTCAACAATATCAAAAATAAAACGAAACTTAAGCCAAGAACACTTTGAAAGCGCAAGAATAATAAAAACCACCAAGCCAATGGAAAGCAGTATAAAAAGGGTTTGAAAGGCAACAAAAAGTCCGCTACCTGAAGGAGAAACTACAAATGCTGTTAAGTTTTTAGCAATATCCTCGAATATTTCCATGGTAAAATTTTTAATCTAAAATTAATAGAAACTTGCAGCTTTCAAAATTTTTCCTTCTTCAAACGGTTTACCAATAATTTGAAGCCCGATTGGTAATTTGCCCGGATCATTACAGGGTAAAGAAAGGGCGGGTAATCCTGCCAAATTAACAGAAACAGTATACATGTCAACCAAATACATGGATAAGGGATCTTCAATTTTTTCACCTATCCTAAAGGGCAGAAAAGGAGAAACCGGACCGAAAATCAAATCAACTTTTTCAAAAGCTTTTTTAAAGTCATTAACAATTAGTGTTCTTATTTTTTGAGCTTTTAAATAATAATCATCATAATAGCCGGAAGACAAAGAATAGGTTCCTATCATAATTCTTCTTTTAACCTCTTCTCCAAGCCCGTTTTCTCTTGAATACAAATATGTTTCCAATAAATTTTTTGACTTTTGATTTTCCGAATAACCGTATCTTATTCCGTCATACCTGGCCATATTTGCCGAAGCCTCGGAGCAACAAATTATATAATAACAAGCCAGTGAGTGCTTAATATGGGGTAGGCTTATTTCTTCAATTTTCGCCCCCATATTCTCATATTTTTTTATAGCATTTTTAATTGCTTTCTCCACTTCCGGATCAATACCTTTAACAAAATATTCTTTTGGCACACCTATTTTCAACTCTGAAACCGAAAAATCAAAACTATCTTCTTTATAGTCCAGAGAGGTTGAGTCAAGAGAGTCTTTTCCTTTAATTGAGTCAAAAACGATTTTAACATCATCAACAGTTCTTGCTATCGGGCCTATCTGATCCAAAGAAGAAGCAAAAGCAATTAAACCATACCTGGAAACCGATCCGTAAGTCGGTTTTAAACCGACTGCTCCGCAAAAAGAGGCCGGTAGCCTGATTGATCCTCCTGTATCGGAACCCAGAGTAAAGGCGGAAAGCTTGGCGCTTACCGCTGCCGCAGACCCTCCGGAAGATCCGCCCGAGACTCTGTCCAAATCAACAGGGTTTTTTGTCGGTCCGAAAAAAGAGTTTTCCGTAGAAGAACCCATGGCAAATTCATCCAAATTGGTTTTGCCTAAAATTATTGCATTCTCATTTTTAATTTTTTTAACTGCCGTAGCGTCGTAAAAAGAATAATAGTTTTCAAGCATTTTTGAGCCTGCACTACATTTAAGCCCTTCGACCATCATATTGTCTTTTATTGCACAAGGAACCCCGAATAAAAAAGGGATGTCACTGTTCTTGGCTATTAATTCGTCTGCCTGTTTTGCCTTATTTAGCGCAGCTTCTTCATCAACCGTAATAAAAGATGAAATTTCTTTGTCTTTGCTTTTAATCCGACCCAGGTATTCTTGGCAAATTTCAAAAGCAGAAAAATCTTTTTTCTTTAGTCCGCTATGAATTTGTTTAATATTTAAATCAACCAAGCTCATTTGAGTATTGGCTTAACTTTTAAGTAATTATTTTTGGTGTCCGGAGCCAGACCAATTATTTTTTCAGCCTGATCGTTACTCTTATCCGAAACCGGCTCATCTTTTCTGGTTGTATTCTTAATTTTAAAAGGATGGCTTGTCGGCTCAATAGTGGAAACATCAACCTCGTCCAAAACTTTAATATAGTCCAAAACCAAAGAAAGCTCTTTTTCAAACTTCTCAACCTCTTTATCGCCTAAGTTAAGTCTGGCCAGCTTTGCAATATGCTTAACTTCTTGTTTTGTAATTTTTGCCATATTTTTATTATTACTTTGGTATTTCCAATTCTTCTGTTTCAACCAAAACCTCGTGTAACTGGTCGAGATTTTCAAGTACCATTCCCGCTCCCCGAACAACGGTTGTGGTTGGGTCTTCGATAATTTTAGTCGGAATTTTTGTTTCCTTTTGAATTAAAGTGGTTAGCCCTTTTAAAAGAGCACCTCCTCCGGCCAATTGAATTCCGGAAACCATAATATCTGCCAAGAGTTCAGGAGGGGTTTCCTCAACAGCCTCTTTTACTTCTTTAACAATTTGCTTAACCGACTTTTCCAAGGCTTTTCTGATATCTTCATTTGAAACCATAATTTCTTCAGGAAGGCCTGTTACCAAGTTTCTTCCGCGCATGGGCAATTGTTTTTTTTCTTTTAAAGGATAGGCTGAACCTATTCCGATTTTAAGCATCTCCGCAGTTCTTTCACCGATCAAAAGCTTATATTCTTCCTGGGCAAACTGAATAACGTCTTGATTAAGCTTATCTCCGGCTATTCTTAAAGTTTTGGATATAACTATTCCACCCAAAGAAATTATGGCAATATCGGTTGTACCGCCGCCAATATCAACAATAAAATTTCCTCCTGCGTCTTGAACCGGCAGGCGTGCTCCAAGGGCTGCTGCCATTGGCTCTTCAATAATAAAAACCTCTCTTGCTCCGGCATTTTTGGCTGCATCGCAAACCGCTCTTTTTTCAACCTCTGTCACTCCGCAAGGAATCCCGACAATAACTCTTGGCCTTGAACCCAAAAGAAATCTTTTCTTATGGACTTTTTCAATGAAATATCTCAACATTTGCTCAGTTACTTCAAAATTGGAAACAACTCCGGAAACCAAAGGCCTGGTTGCCACAATATGGGCAGGCGTTCTGCCAACCATTTTTTTAGCCTCTTCTCCAATTGCCAAAACCTGGCCTGTTTTTTGATTAACAGCCACTACCGAAGGTTCGGTAGTAATAATACCCCTGCCTCTAACATAAACCCGGGAATTGGCTGTTCCCAAATCAATAGCAATGTCTTCTGCAAAAAATTTTAAAAATTTTTTAACCATAAATTAATAAGCTTGACCGAAAATCCATTTATTATTCGTTTTTTTTGAACAATAAATACATTTTTCTTTTTTTGATTCGACCGAAAAAAAACATCTGGTTGTTGCCTTGGTTTCTTCTTTTATTTTCTCTTCACACCCAAGGCTTTCACACCAAAAAACCTTAAGAAAACCTTTTTCTTTTTTCATAATATTTTTAAATTCAGAATAACTTGAAACATCTTTGGTATTATTCTTTAAATGACGGCTACTTTTTAAAAATAATTCTTTTTGAATTGAATCCATTATTTTTTTTACTTTTGATTTCAAGCCACTAAAAGCAACGACTTCTTTTTTGCCGGTATCTCTTCTTACTAAGGTGGCTTTTTTCGATTTCAGCTCGTTTAAACCGATTTCTATTCTTAAAGGAACCCCCTTCATTTCCCAGTCGTTAAATTTCCAACCGACTGAATATTCTTTTCTGTCGTCGATCTCAACTCTGAAATCATTAAGAATTTCTTTGATTTTTTTCAGTTCTTTTTCAATTTTTCCGTCAGTTTTACCTCCTTTAAAAACCGGTATCAAAACAACCTGTATTGGCGCAAGCTTGGGCGGAATAATCAAACCGTTATCATCGCTATGAGACATAATTAAAGCGCCAATACTGCGTGTTGACATACCCCAGCAAGTTTGCCAAACAAATTCTTCTTTTCCTTTTTCATTTAAAAATTTAATATTAAAAACCTTTGAAAAGTTTTGACCCAAGTCATGAGAAGTGCATCCTTGAAGAGCCTTATTGTCGGGCATCAGCATTTCATAAGTATAAGTATTTAGGGCGCCCGGAAATTTTTCCGATTCTGATTTTTTATTTGAAAAACCGTCGATACTGAAAACTTCTTTATATATTTTAATATAAAGATCCAAAGCTCTTTTAGTTTCAAGTTTGGCTTCGTCGTGGGTTTGATGGGCGGTATGTCCCTCTTGCCACAAAAACTCGGTTGTTCTTAAAAATAAATAAGCTCTTTTTTCCCAACGTACAACATTGGCCCATTGATTTATTAAAAGCGGTAAATCCCGCCAAGACTTTATCCACTTGCTAAACATTTGGTAAATTATTGTTTCCGAAGTGGGTCTGACAACCAGTTTTTCAGCCAGTTTTTTACCCCCTCCCATAGTCACAACTGCAAGCTCCGGAGAAAATCCCTGAACATGGTCTTTTTCTTTTTTAAGAAGTTTTTCCGGAATAAAAATAGGAAAATAAGCGTTTTTTATTCCTGCTTTTTTAATTTCTTCATCTAAAAACTTCTGAACATTTTCCCAAATAGCATAACCGTAAGGCCGAAAAACCATACATCCTTTTATTGGCGCATAGTCAGCCAAACCTGCCTTAAGTATAATGTCGGTATACCATTTGGAAAAATTTTCCGATTTTTTCACCAAATATTCTTTTTTAAATTCTTTTGCCATATTTTTAGGAAGGATTCATTACATTTTCTATTATATTTGCAATGTCTCCTATTGTAACTAAAATAATTAAAAAAATGAGAAGGAAAAAAAATCCGGCTGTAATTTTTTGCTCTATCTTTGGATTTATCGGACTGCCCTTAACCGCCTCAATCGCCAAAAATAAAAGCTTTCCTCCGTCCAGTGCCGGAATGGGCATAATATTGATGAGAGCCAAAGCTACGGCAATTAAAGCGATAAAAAATAAAAAATCTTTTGCACCCATATTGAAATAATCTCCGATTAAACCGACTATTCCAACCGGACCAACCAGCTCCATATCAACGTCTTCGGGTAGTTTTTCTATGCCGGTAAAATGCTTTATGGCCATTCCCCACCCGTCAATAATATTTAAGGTTAAAACACCGGTAGCCTTGAGCCCTGCCAAAGGAGCCTGATGCCAAGGATAAACCTTTTGGCCTATCTTTACCAGACTTACCCCCAAAGGACCCTGGCCTTCGGGAAAAGAAACCCTTGGGATAATCGGTTCTGTTTCAAAAACATCTCCTTGCCTGCTTATTGTTAGGATAATTTCTTTCCCTTTGTTTTCCTCAATAAAACTTTGAAATTTTTCTCTTTCTTCAAATCCTACTATTATGTCTCCGGGAATTATGCCCGCCTCCTCGGCAGGAGAATCTTTAAGAACCGAACGAATATGTATTTTCGGATCAAGTAAGTCCTGGTCTTCGTCTCCGACAAAAGCAACCGGCAAACCCCAAACACCGGCCAACAAAATTAAAATAATAGCTGCTGTAACCCAAAAAGAAATCACCCCTCCGGCAATAATCAAAGCTCTTTGCCAAATAGGCTTATCGCTAAAACTGCGAGCATCTTCTATTCCGCCCTCCTCCCCAAAAACCTTAACAAAAGCGCCAAAAGGGATAAGGTTTAAAGAGTAAATTGTCTCACCTATCTTTTTACCAAATAATCTTGGTGGCAAACCAATACCAAACTCTTCAACCTTAACATTAAATTTTTTAGCAATAATAAAATGGCCAAACTCATGAATTATCATTAAGCAGACTATACTAAAAATCGCAACTAAAACAGTTAATAACATATTTTTTTATTTATTTAAAATATTAATTTTCAATTTCTTTTTTCTTGTTTCCCCCCATTTCCTCAATTTTTTCATTATACTCATCAATTAATTTTTGAAGCTCGTCTTTGGCCCTAAATTTATCGTCTTCTCTTATCTCTCCTTTTTTTGTTCTTTCTTGAATTTCTTTCCAAGCTTCTTCCCGCCACTTTCTTACTGTTTTACGAGCCTGCTCTTCTTTCTCCGAAACAAGCCGAGCCAAATTTTTTCTATATTCCTCATTTAAGGGTGGTAAGTTTATTCTTATTGAGTCTTTATCAATAATAGGGCTTATGCCCGATTCTCTTTTTTGCAATGAATTTATAATTCCCTCTATATAGGAACTGTCCCAAGGCTGGATTAAAATTTGCTTTGGCTCGGGAACGGAAATTGCCGCCAACTGTTTTAAAGGAAATTTTTGGCCAAAACATTCAACAACTATATTTTCAACCAAAGAAGGGGTTGCCCTGTTTGTTCTAATACTATTAAGTTCATTCTCCAAAAAAACCATTACCTTTTCAAGCTCCGGCTTAATTTTATTTATAATTTCTTGGTGCATAATTATATTTCCAAAACCAGCCTTTCCAACGCCAGTTTTAAATTAATATTTGTATTAAGTATTAAAAATTTTATTTTTTCAATTAGATTAATAATATTTCTGGTTTTTTTTGTCGGCTTTTCAAGTAAAATTCTACGGTAATAATAAAGCCAAATATCCAGCGCGTTAACAGCCTGAACCCGATCTTCTGCTAAATTTTTAACATAATTAAAACGAAAATAAAAGGGTGCCATTGAAAGCTTTTTAATATCTTCAATTCTTTGATTAAAACTTTCAAAAAGCTGTTCATTTTCCGCCAAGTCAATAATCAGCCCGGGTTTGCCTGATCCGATAAGGGTTATTTTTTCTTTTTTTTCACTTAAAAAATTTTTTTTGTTTAAAAAATCAAGTATTTCTTTGTTCGCTACAGGGTTGAACTTAACGGTTTGTACTCGGGAAATAATTGTTGGCAATAAATACTGAGGCCTATGGCTGACCAAAATAATTAAAACATTGCCTTTTGGTTCTTCCAATGTTTTTAAAAAACATGTTTGAGCCTCCTGATTCATTAAATGAGCATCGTCTATAATAACCGCTTTTGTTTTTGCCAGGCTCGGGCTCAAGGAAAGCTTGGTAATTAAATTTCTTATTTGGCTAATTTTAATTTCTTTTGACTCTTCCGGCTGAATAAAAATAAAATCCGGATGTGTTTCAAGTTTCTCTATTTTTTGCTGAAAGACAAACGAAATAAAATTTATTGCAAAAATTTTTTTACCCAGCTTTTCTTCTCCGCTAAACAGGTAGGCATGAGATAGTCTGTTTTCCAGGGCTAATTTTTCTAAAAGTTCTTTTTGTTTTTGGTGGCCGATAATCATTCCTTATTTTTTTAACATTATACTTTTTTTATAAGTTTCAAGATTTTCCAAAACAACACCCGATCCTTTTGCAACGCACAACAAAGGATCTTCCGCTAAAAAACAAGGAACCCCGGTTTCTTGGGAAATTTTTTCGGAAATATTTTTTAATAATGCTCCACCACCGGAAAGAGTCATTCCTTTATCTATTATATCCGCAGATAACTCAGGAGGAGTATCTCTTAAAACGGTCTTAATAACCTTGATAATCTCCGCCAAAATATCGTGGATTGATTCCGAAACTTCGTTTGAAGAAACAGTAATTGTTCTGGGCAAACCGGATATCAAGTCTCTTCCTCTAATATCTAAAAACTTATTTTCTTTTTCAGCCAAAGCAGTGCCTATTTTAATTTTTATTTCTTCCGCTGTTTGCTCTCCAATGGCAAGATTATGCTTTTTCTTAATATAATCTGAAATAGCCAAATCCATTTTATCACCGCCTGTTCTTAAAGATTCACAAGTAACCACTCCACCCAAAGAAATTACAGCTATCTCAGAAGTTCCTCCGCCAATATCAACAATCATATTTCCGGAACAAGAATTAATGGGAATATTTGCTCCAATAGCCGCCAAAACAGGCTCTTTAACCAAGTAAGCATGTTTTGCTCCGGCTCCTAAAGAAGCCTCAATAACAGCTCTTCTTTCGGTCGAGGTAATTCCGGCAGGTACGCCTATTATCAATTCCGGTTTTAAAAAACGCCAAAAACCGCAAACCTTATCAATAAAATATTTAAACATTGCCTGGGTTACCCTAAAGTCGGCAATAACCCCGTCTTTAAGCGGCCGATAAACTTTTATTATATCGGGAGTTCGACCAATCATTTTTTTTGCCTCTTCTCCAATTGCCAAAATTTTATTTTCTTCCAAAGCAACCGCAACAACCGAAGGCTCCTGCAAAACAACTCCCTTTTTGGGGAGAAAAACCAACGAATTAGCCGTTCCCAAATCTATTCCTATTTTTTTCATTTTATTGTATGTTATTATTAAGTAATTAATCGCCTTTTTTAACTATAAATGAAATTTAACAATTTAGCAAATTGCATTAAATTCATTAAAATTCAATAAAGATATATGACAAAAAAAACCAGATTAATAGTTTTCTTAGCTTGTTTTTTTCTTTTTATACTAATCTCGCCCTTGGCTATTCTGTATTCCCAGGGATATAGGATAGATTTTGAAGAAAGAAAAGTAAGCCAAACCGGCGCTATTTTTATAAGAGCCCTGCCCAGGCAGGCCGATGTTTATATTGACGGAAAATTAAACAAAAGAACCGACTTTTTCTTCGGTTCCGCCTTAATCGAAAATCTTTTGCCGAAAAAACATGAAATAACCGTTACGAGAGAAGGTTATCATTCTTGGAAAAAATCTTTTGAAATAAGAGAAAGAGAAGTTGTTGAGGCTAAAAATATAATTCTTTTTCCTGAAACAGTCGATATTAATCTTATTTTAAAAAATGTGGAAAATTTATTATTTTTATCGGATCAAAAAATAATTTTAAAAGAAAGGCCCGATCAAGATGAAAGCATTGATAATGATTGGTCTTTAAAAGCATATCATTTTGAACAAAGCATCAAAAGCCACTTGGCAAATAAAGAGGACTTTGCCCGTTTTTTTCCTTCGAATAAAGAAGATTTTATAAAAAAAGCCGAATTAATCACCCTGGAAGTTTTGGAAAATTCAAAAAAAATCTATATTGAAATAGCTGAAGAAGAAGAAGTCAAGGCATTTGAACTCAAAATTGAAAACAACCAAATCATGCCGGCTGAAAAAATTTCTTTTCCTTTAAAAAACATTGCTTACAAAAAAATTAACAATGATTTTTATTATCTCGACGAGTCAGGCTTCTTATTTGTGCTTCAAAATATTCCTGAAAATATTTCAACTTCAACACTCCAAGAAATAAATAAAAAACAGTTAACCGTATCGCCCTTTAAAATTGATCCCAAGAAAAACTATCAATTAAAAATATTTAAAGATTTTATTTTTCTTAAAGAAAATAAAGACGTTTATAGGCTTAATTTTGAATCGGAAATTTTTGAAATTTTTGCCGAGCAAATAAACTCAATGGAAATTTCGCCGGACAATGAAAAATTGGCTTATTTCTCAAACCATGAAGTTTGGGTTTTATTTTTAAGCGATAAGAATGATCCGCCTCAAAAAAAGAAATCAGAAAAAATTTTTCTGATAAGATTGTCGGAACAAATAACAAGTCTTTCTTGGATAAATAACGACTACCTGTCTTTTACTGCCGGAACATCAATTAAAATAAGTGAAACAGATGACAGAGACAGAATAAATATTATAGATATTTTAAATCTGGAAGGGCTCTTGGAAAACAAAAAACCAAAACAAATATTTTTTAATCAAAACGAAAAAAAACTATATTTTTTAACAGATACAGGAAGTTTTTACGGCTCAACCAATATTATCCCTTAGCTTAATTTTCTCTTTAAAGCTTATCCAATCCATCTCGCCCTTTTCGGCTATTTTACAAATTTCTTTAAACTGGCAATAACGGCATTGCCAATTGCCGGGAAAATCAGCCAATCTTTGGGGAATAATATTTTTATCAATCTTTTTTTTAATATTTTTCAAGCTGTCAATCAAAGCAAGCGATCTTTTTTTATCGTAATCAACAACAAACTCTTTTAAGTGCTGATTGTCTTTATTAACGTAAAGCAATATTCCCTTAGTAATTTTAAAATAATGAAGATAAAGCTGTAGTTGGTCAATATTTTCTTCCTTAGGCTCGATTAACTTATTAAAAATCATACTATTCATACTTTTAATATCCAAAACATAAAGAGTTTTTCCGTCACTAATTACGGCATCAGCCCTGCCGGAAATAATTTCTTGAGGAGGAATATTGATTTCAGCGGCAACTACATGAATCTCTCTTATACTTAAAAGGGGTTTCATTATGAGCTGGTGAATATAGTCTCCGTGATCAAACAGTCTTAAAATATTTGCCTCTATTTCTTTTCTTGGAACGTTTTTAAATTTAAAAAATAAAGCCCGGCCACATTTGCCGGCGTCAGTAATATAGAAACGATGCTGTTCTTTATCTTTTTGCTTATCTAAATAAAACTTGTCAATAAGATTTTTAAGCATAACTTGTCAAATTAAAGAGCAAGAATTCTTGCTCTTTTACCTTTATAGGTTTGTTAATGTCGGTTATTAAAAGTAATCT
>PWRH01000063.1 GCA_003556525.1 Candidatus Nealsoniibacteriota bacterium | reverse complement strand
GATCTAATTTCGTTCAGCTTGGAATTTTTAGTCACAATAACTACCTCCTTTTTGTTTTTTTAAACTACTGAATAAACTATAATATATTTTTTATAAAAGTCAAAATATTATTATTTTTTATTCTTTAATTTTTCTTCCAGGTCTTTAATTTCTTTTTTAAGTTCAACCATTCTTATTTCTCTACCTACTGTTAATTTATGAAATTTTTCAAGCTCTTTTAACCTTCTTTGCAGTTCTTTTGTTCTTTGCTCAACTTCTCTTTCAAGATTATCAGCCATTTCTTTTAATTCTCTTGTTCTTGCCTTTACTTTTATTTCAAGCACTGCCTTTGACTCTTCCATAAATTCTTGAGAGGCCTTAAGGTTTTTCACCATTTCGTTAAAAGCATTGGCCAAATCCTCTATTTCATCTTTGGTTTTAACGTTAATTTTTGTTTCAAAATCTCCTTTTATTATCTTTTGTGTTCCTTGAAGCAATTGTTGTAAGGGGTAAACCAAGTTGCGGTTAAGAATAATAATTATAAATAATATTAATGTTATTACCAAAAAAGTAGCTAAAAAGGTATGAATTTTAATATTTTCATGAGTTAAAAGCATTGCTTGCTCCGAATCTCCACAAGCGATTAGTTCTTCTCTTTCAACATACTCTTCTATCATGTTTTCATAGGTGGAAATAATAACAAAACTATGCACCAATAGCGGAACAACGGAAATTAAAACAAAAATCAACAATAACTTTATAAAAATATTAAGCCTGAACTTCATTTATGTCTTTAAATTTGAAATTTTGTTTTTACTTCTTTGCCGGTATATGCCAAATAAGCTATTAAAACAGAAATGAGAATCATGATTCTAAACATAAAAAGCTGCCAGCCGGCATCAAACCAACCGGACCAATATATAAATACGGCAATTCCAATTATTATTAAGGCAACGTCAATAGCCACATGATAAACCCCTTCTATCTTTTTTGTTTTTATCCATTTTATAACTTTTGAAACAATGTCAATTAAACAAAGGGTATTTTTAACAATAGGTCCCATCAATATGCTTACGGCCAATCCCGTAAAAACATATTGGGTTCCCCAGTCATTTACTATTGGGCCTTCAAAACTGCCCGTTATAAGGGCAATTGATCCGGGAACCAAAATAAGGGCAAGAATTATGCTTCCAATCAATGAATTCTTTGAATTATTTTGGGTTATCCTCATTAATAGTGAATAGTAAATAAAAAAGAAAACCAAAGGAAGTAAAACAGTCGGCATAAATAAAATTCTATCAATTTCAGGATACCCTAACTCTCTTAGAGTAAGCCCGATCCCTTGAAGGAAAAAAAGCAAGGTTGGTCCTGATAAAATATATAGACCAAGACCCAAGCTTTCTTTATCATGCCTTAATTTTCGAAAAATAAATAAGGCTAAAATAAAAGCAATAATCCCTGTTAATAAAAGGGTAATAATGCTATAAATTACCGGTTGTATCATAATTATTAATATATTATTATTTATTATTATTTTAAGACCTTTTTAAATAATTATTTTATTTTATCAAACCGGGAGAATTAAACAACAACTACTTTTTCCCAACAGGCATTATGTATAGAGGAATTTCTTTTTCCGACATATTTAAAATTTCTCTTACCCTATCTTCGTCAAACGCACCTACTGCCACTGTTCCCAATCCCAAGCTTTCGCACTGCAAATAAATATTTTGAGCTGCATGACCCGCTTCCATGTGTACATATTGAATACCTCTTTCTCCGTAACGATTTGTTGTTTTTTCATAAATTGCGCCAAAGACTATATTGATAGGAGCGTTTTCTATAAAACCCTGTCCTAAGGCTGCATTTTTTAGTGCAGTGCTTTTTTCTCCTTCCAAAATAAACATTAAGCTATGGTCTTCGGGAATAAATTTATAAACTCCGGGAATTAAATCTTTTACTTTTTCCACTACAAGATAAACCGTTAAAGGATAAGTTGCTCCGGCTGAAGGAGAGGCTCTTTTTCCGGAAATATCCGTAATGCCTTGAGCTGCCCATAAAAGCTGGGAAACTTGTTCCAGCGATAATTCTTTATTTTCAAAATTTCTGATACTTCTTCTATTGCTTAAAGCTTTTTCTATTGAAAAATCGCTGTCTTTTTCCGGTTCGGGTAGTATAATTTTTTCATTTTTTGGCATTTTATTTATTTGATTATCATTTTTTAAAAAAAATAAACCGATACCGAGCGTGGCAATTAATATTAAAAAAACAAATAATATTATTAATCCTTTTTTGGTCATTTGGCACTATTATTTTTCTTTAAATTTTCTTGCTTTTTCGAATAAATAGCCGATTCTTGTATCTGTAGCGGTTAAGCCATGTTCTCTCTCTATCTCTAAAAAACATTGAGCCGAAGCTTCTGATAAAACCCAAGTGCATTCGTCTTCTATGAGCTGGCAACTCATTTCTTCGGACAAGCATTCCATTCCCAAAAGAAACTCACAGGTACTTATTGCTTCAGGATCACTACTGCAAATTTCTCCGCTACATCCTCCGATAAAACATTCTTGAACTTCTTTTTTTTCTTCAGCCTCTTCTTCCTTTTTCTCCTCTTCTTTTGGTTTTTCAATTAAATCGTTTGGCTGTTCAATTAATTCAATTCTTAGAGCACTGCTTTGAGCGGGATAACT
>PWRH01000061.1 GCA_003556525.1 Candidatus Nealsoniibacteriota bacterium | reverse complement strand
GGCTTAACTTTAAACTTTTCAGCCAAAGTTGTTGTTCTTGAAACCAAATTACCCAAACCGTTTGCCAAATCACTATTATATCTTTGTTCAAATTTTTCATATGTAAAATCACCGTCTTCTACAGAGGGAATCTCGCGAAGCAAAAAATATCTGACTGCATCCGTACCGTATTTTTCAATCAAATCAAAAGGATTGATAACATTACCCAGGCTTTTTGACATTTTTTTTCCATCTGAGGTTATAAATCCATGAATAAATATTTTTCGAGGCAATTCAAGCCCGGCAGACAAAAGCATTCCCGGCCAAATTAGGGTGTGAAATTTAAAAATATCTTTGCCTATAAAATGAATTTCAGCCGGCCAATATTTTTTGAAGTCTTTTTTTTGATCCGCATAACCGACAGCTGAAATATAATTTGCTAAAGCGTCGGCCCAACAATAAATTAACTGACTTTTGTCTTCAGGAACAGGTATCCCCCATGCCACTTTTTCTTTGGGTCTTGAAAAGCTGACATCTTCCAGCCCTTTGTCGAGAAAAGAAAGTATTTCTTTCTTCTTTTTTTCCGGAATAATTTTGATTTTATTTTTAACAATATTTTCTCTAATCTTTTTTGAATATTTGGAAAGTTTAAAAAAATAATTTTTCTCTTTTACCGGCTCGGGCTCTCTTTGATGGTTCGGACATTTTTTATCAATCAAGTCTCTTTCTAAAATAAACGCTTCACAGCCAACACAATAAAGCCCTTGATATTCCTTTTGATAAATATCTTTTTTAATTTTCAGTTTTTGCCAAAGCTTAAAAACAGCCGGCCAATGCTTTTTTTTGTCGGTTGTTCTGATAAAATCATTATTTGAAATATTGAGCTTATCCGTTAATTCTCTGAATTTTATCGATACTTCATTACAAAAATCAGCAGGAGTTTTATTTGCCTCTTTCGCTTTTTCAAAAATTTTTATACCATGCTCGTCCGTGCCTGTTAAAAACCAAACATCTTTTTTTAAAATCCTCTGATATCTTGCAACAACGTCTGCCTGCACCAGCTCCAACGCAAAACCGAGATGCGGCAAAGCATTGGTATAGGCAATACTTGTTGTAATATAAAACTTTTTTTTACTCATAATTATCTTTTAATAACAACCACAAACTCTCCCTTAACTTTGTCTTTTTCAATCTCATTAATTACTTTTTCAATTTTTCCTCTATAAGTTGTTTCAAATTTTTTGGTTAATTCCCGGGAAACCATAATTTCCAAATTTTTCTCCAATTCCTTTAATTGGGTTAGTGTTTTTAATATTCTATAACAAGACTCGAAAAAAACAACCGGATATTTTGAAGCCATTATTTCCTGAAAAAATTTATCTCTTTTGTTTTTAATGGGCGGAAAGCCCAAAAATAAAAACTTATCCATTGGAAAACCGGAAATTGAGGCTGCGCTAATAACTGCCGAAGGGCCCGGAATCGGAATAATCATTACTTTTAAATCGTATTTATCCCGGATTAGTTCAATTAGCCTGTTTCCCGGATCGGAAATTCCCGGAGTACCCGCGTCTGAAACAAGGGCCAGTTCTTTTCCTTGTTTTAAAAAATCAACAATTTGGTCAATTTTTTTTAATTTTGAATGCTGGTGATAGCTTATGGTTGGGGTATTGATTTTGTAATGATTAAGTAATTTTTTCGTTATCCTGGTGTCCTCGCATAAAACCAAATCAACCTCCGATAATATTCGGAGTGCTCTTTTGGAAATATCTTCCAAGTTTCCAATAGGAGTGGCGACAATATAGAGAGTTGCCATTTTAAGTAACTATTGATCTTGCTGACGCCTCTTCTTGAACCAGGCCGTCCCTTTCCTTTTTCTTTTTCAAATAATCTCTGATAAACTCAAACAAAATTCCGGCTAAAGGAATTACCAAAATCATTCCCAAAAGACCCCAAAGCTGACCGCCGATTATTAGAGAAATTAAAACCAAAGAAGGTGGCAGGCCGATAAATCTTTTTGTTAAAATCGGAGAAATTATATTACCCTCAAGTTGCTGGATTATAATAAACGCAAACATAATAAAAATCGCTTTAGTCCAGTCTTCAATAAAAACCAAAATCGTAATTAATGCTCCGGCAACCATCGGGCCCAAATAAGGAATAATATTGGTTATACCGGCAAATAAACTGAAACTTAGCGCATAATCAATCTTAAAAATCTTTAATGCTATAAAAGAAGCTATGGCTACAAAAATAGAGCAGGCAATTCTGGCACCAAACCAGCCGGAAATCTTTTTTTGAGATCTTTTCCAAACATTTAGGGCCAGCTCTTCCTGTTTTTTAGGGAAAAACAGCTTTATTGTTTTTTCCATTCCTTTTTCTTCCAAAGAAAAGAAAAAGGCAAGAAAAACAACAAAGACAGCGCTAAACGCTCCGCCGAAAAAAGAGGAAAGCGCGGCAAAAATATTGGAAGAAGCTCCCTTTAGCCAGTCTTCAAAAGTTTCAATAAAAATGTCAAAGCTTTCAAAAGCTTCAATACCCATTCCCTTAAGGGGCGGTGCAATTTTTGTAAAATAATCCGAAAATGATTCGGCAAAAAGCTGTACTTCGGGGATAAAAGACAAAGACATAAAATAAACAATTAGCGCCAAGCCGACAAAGCTAAAAAAATAAATAAGGCCGGCTGAAACAACCCGGGGAACTTTCAGTCTTTGAAAAAAGTCGATCAAAGGATTGAATAAAACAGAAATAACCAAAGAAAAAATAATCAAAATTAAAATATCTTTTATCAAAAAAAGGATATAGGCAATGAGTAATACAAAAACAACCTTAAAAATTCCTGCCCAAGAAACATCTAATATACTTTTGTTTTCCATATATTATAATTAAATAATTAAATTCGAATATCGAAATTCGAAACAAATTCGAAATTCAAAATTTTAAATAAATTATTGTCCGTATTAATAAGTTAAAAACGTTTGTTTCGTATTTCGTGCTTTTTGCTTATTATTTTATGTTATTTTTTTTTGCTTCAAAGTCTTAATTGTTTTTCAAATTTAAGCTTGTCTTTAAAAGGACCTATTAGAGCCAAGTTCAATCTTTCAGGCCTAAAAATTTCTTTAGCTACTTTAAGAATATCATTTTGGCTAACTTTATCAATTCTTTCAAAAACCTGATCCATGGTTAAAATTTTTCCCTCCAAAAGATCTTGACTTGCATAGAAAAAAGCTTTTGTGTCCGAAGGCTCCAAATAAAGGGCCAACTTTCCTTTAAGATTTTCTTTTCCTTTTTTAAGCTCACTTGGGCTTATTTTTTCTTTTGATAATTTAGCGTATTCTTTTAAAATAGTTGAAATGGCCTGGCCAACTCTTTGATTGTCAGTACCAACTTTAGTGGCTAAATAGCCAGCATCAGGATCCGCATCAACTTCGGTTTTAACATAATAGGCCAAACCCAGCTTTTCTCTCAGTTCAACAAACAAGCGCGAACTCATCATTCCTCCCAAAATAGCTCCCAAAACACTTAAGGTGAATTTTTGGGGATGGAAAAGATTGAATGCTCTAACACCCAGTACCAAATGGGTTTGATCGGTTTTTTTGGGAAAAACCAAGGCTTTGGCTTTTTTTTGGTTTTCAGCAACAGGAAGTTTTGTTTTAGGTTTATTGGTGGCAATTAGGGAAAAATATTTTTCCGCTTTTTTGACTGAGCTTGGCGGAATGTTTCCCGATAAACAAACAATGGTGTTTGAAGCAACATATTGTGACTTCATATAGTCTATTAGCTGATTTCTTTTAATTGCAGCCACTGTTTCTTTGGTACCGGCAATATCCCAACCGGCAGGTTGATCTCCGTAAAGTAAACTTTTCCAAACTTCGCCGATATAGAGCATTGGCGTATCCAAATACATATTTATTTCTTCCGTTATCACACCTCTTTCCTTTTCAATTTCTTCTTCGGGCAACAATGAATTAAGAAAAATATCGGAAACCCAATCAAGAGCTGTTTCAAAATGAGATGCTTCAACCTTTGCATAATAGCCGGTATATTCTTCGGAAGTAAAGGCATTATAAACTCCTCCCAACTTGTCCAAAGTTTCGGCAACCGCCAAAGAAGAAGGTCTTTTTTGGGTGCCCTTGAAATAAAGATGTTCCAAAAAATGGGAAATCCCCTTTGTTTTACTTGTTTCATATTTTGAGCCTGTTTTAACCAGGGCCAAAACAGTCACTGCCCGAGTGTTTTTTTGGGGAACATTAATAATTCTCAGTTTATTTTTCAGGGTTGTTTTTTTAAACATAAATTTAATCCTTATTAATAATTTTAGTAATTTCTTCTTTAAGAGAACCGATATCAACTCTTCTTTGGTGCATGGTATCTCTATCTCTTAAGGTAACGGTATTGTCCTTTAGTGTTTCGAAGTCAACTGTCAGGCAAATCGGAGTTCCGGCCTCGTCTTGGCGGCGATACCTTTTGCCGATAGAGCCGGATTGGTCATAGTCGCAACTGAAAAAAGGCAGAATGGCTTTTTCTATTTCTTTGGCTTTTTTAACAATTTCCGGCTTATTTTGAAGCAAAGGAAGAATGGCAACTTTTATGGGAGCAATTGCCGGAGAAAAACGAAGCACTGTTCTTGTTGTTCCGTCTTCCATTTTTTCTTCATCAAAAGCATCAACAAGCAAGGCCAAAACCGTTCTTTCCACTCCAAAGGTAGGCTCTATAACGTGTGGCCAATACTCTTTTCCTGTTTTAGGGTCGCGATATTTCATGTTTTCTTTACTCATTTTTTCATGATTTTTAAGGTCAAAATCAGTACGGTAAGCAAGACCGTATAGCTCTTTTGTCCCGAAAGGAAACTTATATTCAAAATCAATTGTTCTTTTTGAATAATGGGCAAGCTCTTCTTTTGGAATATCGTTTTCTTTCACGTTTTTCCTTTTAATTCCCAAAAAATCAATCCATTGCCACATTTCTTTTCTCCAGTAATCAAAAGTTTTTTGCCATTCTTTTTCATTTTTCGGCTCGGGAATAAAATACTCTATTTCCATTTGCTCAAACTCCCGAGTACGAAAAATATAATTCTTAGGAGTTATTTCGTTTCGAAAGGCTTTACCGATTTGGGCTATTCCAAAAGGCAAGGTTTTTCTCGAAGAAGAAATAATATTATTAAAATTAACAAACATTCCTTGGGCAGTCTCAGGCCTAAGGTAGGCTGTACTTGTTTCATCTTCAACAGGACCGACAAAAGTTTTAAACATTAAATTGAAATTTCTTGGCAAGGTATAGTTTTTCTTTTTACAGTCCGGGCAAGAAGGAAGACTCAACGCTATTAGTTTTTCCTTGTCTTTTGCTTTTTCCAATTTTTTTTCCAATTTTTTCCATTGAGATTCTGACAAAAGATTGTCTCCACGATGCCTGGCATGGCACTCTTTGCACTCAATTAAAGGGTCTGAAAATCCGGAAACATGGCCTGAGGCCTGCCAAACTTTAGGGCTCATAATAATTGTGGTTGAAATTCCCACCATGTCAGGCCTTGATCTGACAAATCTATTCCACCAACTTCTTTTAATGTTTTCTACAAGCTCGATTCCCAAGGGACCAAAATCATAACAGGAGCTAAACCCACCGTAAATCTCGGAAGAAGGAAAAATAAATCCCCTTCTTTTGGCAAGAGATATTATTTTTTGCATTAAATTATCCATGTTTTTTATTTTAACTCTTTAAAAATATATTTTCAATCTTTTAAAAAATTCCGCACCAATCAGGTGCGGAAATAAAAATTATTTTTTTAATTTATTGTAGAATAAAAACTATTGGACAATGCCCGCTTCATGACTGACTGAATTGTCATGAGGCAAGCTTGTATCCACGTAAGAAGCAGCTGACTGAATAACTTCTCCTGTCCAATGATCCTGACCGATAATTCTGGCAGGACTTATCAGTTGGGCAATTTCGCCTCTTTGATCTTCTGTTGGATTGAAATTAACCTGAAAAGAAATACTAGGAGCTTGACTTAAAACACCTTGGCCAAAAACCAAATCGCCAACATTCCAAACAATTTCTCTCGAAACAGAGTCAAAAGTAATTCTATCCAATTGTTCTTCGGGAAAAATTTTACTGCTCAAACTTACATTTTGGGGCAAGATAGCCTTAACCTTAACATCTCTTACGTCATTATAATAATTTTCAAGCTGCCAAGTAATTGTATAGCTTGTTGTTTGACCGACTTCCGGAGGAACAGGTCCGGAGTTTCCAAAAATTCCATCTTGAAAAAACCCTTTTTGACTTAAAGCCAGCTTGGAGTTAATTTTATTGGTAAACTCCTCTCTTGCTTGACTTAAAAATACTCTACTTCTAATTTCCGGGTTTTTATCGGCCACAGTATTGATCGGCCACTGCTTTTTCAGCCTGACCCAAAATTCAACTTTTCCTTCCGACTGGGCAGGCAAAAACCTAAGGTCGCTTACTTTTGTCGAGTCCCAAATTATGGAATTATTTCCCGGAGCAAAATCGCCCTCAGGCACTTCAATTGTTGAAAAATCAAAAGCGGAACCAACCAAATCAAGACGCAAAAATATATCGGTTAAAGGTTCTTCGCCAATATTTTTAAAGAAAACTTCATAATAAAGCAAATCTCCTGGATTAGCCACATATTTTGGGTTATTGTTGATTTGCTGAGTAATGTGCAAAGAAGGTCTGGCAATATTTATCCCTCTAACCGCCTCTTTTAAAACAATAAATTCACCGTCTATCCAGCTGCCCAGTCTCGCCCGAAATATTTTTTCTTCTCCGGCATCTCCAAAAACCATGCCTGTAATTTCAATTCTGCCGCCCTCGGATCTATTTAAAAGACCGACATCCCATTCAACCTTTTCTAAAGATCTGGGTGTTGAACTGATATACTCAAAACCTTCTCTTGGATAATCAATCATTACTTTCAGGTTGGAAACAGGGTAATCTATGTTTGAAAAATAATTCAGGCGAAATTTCAACTCTCTGCCGGAATCAACCCTGGAGGGTAAATCAATATCAAAATTAAGAGGCACCCTTTGAATCACAGAGGCAAAAGATGTTTCAGACCTATAGCGGGCCCTTAAGTTTTTGGGTCGATAAGAAAGAGACGCTTCAGCAGTTCCAATATCTCCTTCCTGACCGACAAGCCTTGCCTTAAAAGTAAATGTTTTTTCTTGGCCCGGATAAATAACTCCGCCCAAATCATCCGCTTTCTTAACAATTCTTGAAGATTTTCCTTCTTCTAAAATAGCGTTATTTGGAAAATTAAAAACCAACTCGGGCTCTTCCAGCCGAACATTGCCGTTGTTTCTGTATCTAACCGTATATTCGACTTCTTCAAGTAATTCCACATTTTCTTTAGCTATAATTTCCAGCCTCAAGATTTCTTTGGAATAAATATTTCTTTGATAATATATATATCCGGCAACACCGACAACCACGGTTAAAACAATAATAATAATAGCGATTTTTTTAAACATATTTTTAAGTTGATTGCTGTTTATTTAAAAATTGGGAAAAATAATTTTCAGAAATCAGGCGTAAAGAATCCAAGTCATCTTTTGAAAATTTGAGCTTAACAAAAAAATCCCATTCCTTTTCAAAAATAATTCTTAAGGTCTTAATCGCCTGAATATTAATTTCTGTTTTTAATTTTAACTCTTTGGAACAATTTTGGCAAATCACCCCGGCTTGGACAAAATCAAAGTAAAGTTTTTCGGGCAACAGCTTTTTTTGGCAAATCAAACAACTATAAATCTCGGGCCGATAACCAAGCAAGAAAAAAAGCTTCCAAAAAAAATAGTAATAAATAAATTCGGGGTCAAACTTGTCTTTTTGTTTACTTGAATTATTGAGTCCGCTAAATGTGCTTTTTAAAAGCTCCCAAATTTTCAAATCAAACTCTTCTCCTTTTATCAATACATCCAAAACCCGGCAAATTTTAAAACCAATAATTGATTTTGTAAGCTCTTTTTTTATTTTAAAATTATTAATTAAAATCGCGTCCGTTAAAATTTTATATTTTTTACCCTGAACAAACTCTATTTCGGAAAAACAAAAAATTTCCGAAGACTGTCTTAATTTTGAAGAAATTTTTCTGACTGCTTTGGCCATAATTTCAATTCTGCCAAAATCTTTGGCATAAACAGACAATAATTGATCAGCCTCACCCCGGTCCGTTTTTTTAAAAATAAAACCTTGAGTCCGATAATGGATAAACATACCAATTCAATTAAAAGATTTCCCTTTTTAGGGAAAACTAAAATTCTTTTTTTAAGAGTTAATTTTAAAAACTATTTTCGCAACCGCTTTTTAATCTCATCGATTGCTTCTTTTTCTTCCTGGTCCAAAAAATAAATATTTGTCAGAGTTTTAAACAGGCTGATTCTTTCTTCTTCGTCCAGCTCGGGAATTTTGGAAATCAAAAAATCTTTTCTTTCTTCTTTAATATTAACACTTTGGACAAACTTTATTAAGGTGTTATTACTTAAAAGAGGGTTTATCATGATTAACTTAATAATTGCTTTATTTTTTATTGGTTTCCACGTTTTTTTCTGTAGTTTTGATTTTTTTATTCTTTTCTTCTTGCTTAATCTCTTCCTCTACCAAGCTATGTACAAAAAGCAAAAACTCAATAATAAAATCTATAATTCCTTTATTTTCTTTGGCAGACTCCAAATCTTTAAAAACGCTGAGCTTTTCCAATTTTTTAGAAGAACGGTTAATTTTAAAATTATTTTTCAAATATTCACTCACTGCTTTTGAAAAATCTTCTTCATCTCCCAGCTCTTTAATTTGGGGAAAAGCCTCGTTAATATCAAACTCTCTTTCTTCTCCATACTCTTTTTTTAACTGACCCAATTTCTCTCTTGTTTTTTTATCCTTTTTAAGGTCCTCTTCTACCCATCTTACGGTCAATTCATTTTTTAACTCTTCATACCTTTTATTCATTATATCTTCAGCCCCTTCTTCTAAAGAAGCCTCTGCTATTATTTTTTCCATTCCTTGCCTTATTTCTTTTTTTTGGGCCTCATTCCATTCTTTGTTTAATTCGTTTTCCGCATCACTTTTAATTTTTTCCTCAAAATTTTTAAGCTCTTTATTTTTAAGTTTTCCAAAATCTTTTTTTGAAAGCTTTTGACCGGGTTTAATTTCTATTTTTTTAGAAATAAATCCTTTCTTTTTAAGTTCCTCGGGGTTATAGCCCGCTTCTCTAAGAGCTAAAAGCTCTTTTACCCCTTCATCGCCCTCGCTTAATCCTAATTCTTTTATTAGTTCATCCTGCTCATCAATTTTTGTATCTAAAAAAGCTTCAAGTCCTCTGTTGTGACTTTCTCCTTCGGGAGTATATTCATCCTTTTCTTCGTCAGAAAAACTTTCCCATTCTTTTCTAAAGGGCGCCTCTCTTTTTCTGTCTATTATTTCGCTTTGCTTGTCTTTAAGACCTTCTTCAATATATTGCTTTTCAGGTTTAAAGTCAGGACTACCCAAAACTTTTTTAGCTGCCTCTGATTCCAAATTTCTACCGGTTATTTTTTGAACCAACTCTATTTTTACTTGAAACAGTTTTTCTTGTTCGTTCTTTTTAATTTGCAACTCTTGCTTGGAATAAGAATTATCTTGATTATTAATTTCATTATCTAGGGCTTCTGCTTTTTTATTTAAAAAATCAAGCATTAAAAACTTATCCGTAATTCCAATATTTTCACTACCTGCCTTTTCTTTTAAGGCTATAAGGTTTTCTATTTCTTCAAGCTTATCCCTATAAGATTCTTCCTCTTGAAGATCTTTAAGTGCGCCAAACTCAATAGCAAGAGCAACCTTCTTATCTTCTGAAAATTTATCAATATTAGGAACTCCGGAAACCTTTTCTTTGTTTTGCTCACCATTAATCCAGTCTTTACAAAAAGTAACCGTTTCTCTTTCAATTTCTTTTTTTATTTCCTGGCCAATACGCTCCTTTGTAGTGTCTTCAAGTTTGTCTTCTTCACTTTCCCATATTGCCTCTATTCTTTCTTTTACCCTATATCTTCCAAAAATACCTCTTATAGCCTCTTGCTTCGGACTCTCTGACCCCCTTAATTCTTCTTCCGGTGCCTCTATCTCCTCCATACCTATATCCATGTCCGTATCTTTTATCTCTTCCTCTTTTTCAGAAGAATTTTTTGATTCTGAATTTGTTATTGGATCTTTTTCCGGGTTCATAAAAAAATTGATTAATTATATTTATTAATATTGCCAATTTTAAGCCGCTTTGTCAAATGATTTTATTAGCCTTTGATACAGCTCATTTTCAACCAAAGCCCGCTGTCGGCCATATCTTGTTCTTGAATATTCTTTAATAAGCCGGGCAACCTCTTCGCTACCCTTAACAGGAGGATAGGTCGCAATATTAAAGGGCCTTGAGGTTTCACCTTTAATCAGTAATCGTAAAACCGCATTATAGTTATCAATGTTAACCAAATCTTCTTCGTCAAAAACAGGATCAAACTGGGTAATTAAATATTTAGCATCATCAGGACCGACTCTGAAAGCAAGCATTGAGCCGACATTACCAAAAATCGCTTTTTTAGTGTCTTCTTCGAGTTGTCCGATAAACTGATGGGCAAAAACCATGGAAAGCCGATATTTTCTGGCCTCAGCCAAGGCATTGCCGATTGTCCCGGTAGCTACATTATGAAACTCATCAATATAGAGATAAAAATCTTTTCTTTGGTCTTCGGG
>PWRH01000056.1 GCA_003556525.1 Candidatus Nealsoniibacteriota bacterium | reverse complement strand
CTTCGCAAAGGCTTGGTACTTGACTTTAGTTAAAAGGTTAATTAAAATAACAATATAATTTAATCAAATAATCAAATCTTAAATTCGAAATTCTGAGCTTTAATCCAATTTAGAGTTTAGATATTAGGATTTAGTATTTATATAAGCTTATGGCAGAAAAAGAAAAATTTGTGAGGGAAAAACCTCACGTCAATATTGGTTCCATTGGTCACGTAGACCATGGAAAAACCACTTTAACAGCCGCCATTCTTAAAGTTCAAAAAATGGCGGGTTTTAAAGCAACAGAAAGATCTGTTGACCAGATTGACTCAGCTCCTGAAGAAAAAACCAGGGGTTTGACAATTAACGTTACTCACGTTGAGTTTGAATCAGAAAAAAGGCATTATGCTTGGATTGATTGTCCGGGACACGCCGACTATATTAAAAACATGATTACCGGTGCAGCTCAAATGGACGGAGCAATTCTTGTTGTTTCCGCTCCGGACGGGCCTATGCCCCAAACAAGAGAGCATATTCTTTTGGCTCGTCAGGTCGGTTTGCCGTCAATTGTTGTTTTTTTGAATAAGTGCGATATGGTTGACGACCCTGAAATGATTGATTTGGTTGAGTCGGAAATCAGAGAATTGTTGAAAAAATATGATTTTCCCGGAGATGAAACTCCAATAGTAAGAGGTTCAGCCCTAAAAGCTTTTGAGTCAAACTCTGCCGATGAAGAGGCAGCCAAGCCTATTTTGGAATTGGTAAAAGCAATAGATGATTTTATTCCCGAGCCGGTCAGAGAAAAAGACAAACCGGCCCTAATGGCTATTGAAGATGTTTTCTCGATTGCCGGTAGGGGAACCGTTGCAACCGGAAGAATTGAAAGGGGAGTACTTCATTCTAATGAAGAGGTTGAAATCGTAGGCATAAGACCGACAACCAAAACCACTGTTGTCAGTGTTGAAATGTTTAATAAAATTTTAGATGAAGGAATGGCCGGAGATAATGTCGGTGTTCTATTAAGAGGTTTGAAAAAAGAAGATATTGAAAGAGGTCAGGTTTTAGCCAAACCCGGATCAATAAATCCGCATACCGAATTTGAAGGAGAGGTTTATATTTTAACCAAAGAGGAGGGCGGACGCCATACACCGTTTTTTACCGGATACAAGCCTCAGCTTTATTTCAGAACAACCGATGTAACCGGTGAGGTTTCTTTACCGGAAGGAACCGAAATGGTTATGCCCGGAGATACGGTCAATTTGAAAATAAAATTATTAGCTCCTATTGCCATGGAAGAAAAACAAAGATTTGCCATTCGTGAAGGCGGAAAAACAGTTGGAGCAGGAGTAGTAACAAAAGTTATCAAATAAACATTTTGATACAAAACCTTAGAAGGTTTGGAATTTTTACAAAAAATAGATAGATGCCAAAAAAGAAAACCGTTGCAACTGAAGAAGAGACAAAGTCAAGAATCAGAATTAAACTGAAAGCTTTTGACCATAAAGTAATTGATAATTCTGCCCGTCAAATTATCGAGGTAGTTTTAAGATATGGAGCGGAAGTTTTGGGTCCGGTTCCTTTGCCTTCGGAAATTAGCAAATATACGGTTAACAGATCTTCTTTTGTGCATAAAGATGCAAGAGAACAGTTTGAAATGAGAATCCATAAAAGACTGATTGACATTTTAAATCCAAATCAAAAGGTAATTGACGCTTTGATGAACATAAATTTGCCGGCTGGGGTTGATATTGAAATCAAAATGTAGCTGATCGACTTTACAGAGCTATAATTTTAATGTATATTTAAAATGTTTAAATTTAAACTTTTTAAAATTTAAATTAATTAATAGCCAATGGTTTTAACCGGGCTATTTGCCCGGTTTTGCATTATAAGTGAAGACGACCTATTATGATAAAATTTATATTAGGAAAAAAATTGGAAATGTCCCAAATTTTTAAAGAGGACGGAAGTAGAATACCCGTAACCTGGATTGAGGCCGGGCCTTGTTATGTTGTTCAAAAAAAGACGAAAGAAAAGGATGGTTATAATGCAGTTCAAATAGGTTTTATTAAAAAAAATAAAAATATTAAAAAAACAGAAAAAGGAAAAGAGTTTAAACATCTCAAAGAAATAAGTTTTAAAAAAGAGGATGAAAGCTATGATTCAATTGAACCCGGTTCGGTTATTGATGTGTCTGTTTTTGAAAAAGAGGATAAGGTAAAAGTTTCAGGAACTTCAAAAGGAAAAGGCTTTCAAGGAGCTGTTAAAAGATGGGGTTTTAAGGGAAAGGCAACCTCCAGTCATGGAACAAAGCATGACAATAGGACTCTGGGTTCAACCGGAAGCGCTTTTCCGGAGAGAGTAATAAAAGGAAGAAAAATGCCCGGTCGCATGGGAAATGAAAGAAAAACAATAGACAACTTGGATGTTGTCAGTATTGATAAAGAAAATAATTTAATAGCAGTAAGAGGTGCGGTGCCCGGACCAAGAGGAACCCTTTTGGAAATTAAGGCAAAATAATAAAAACATCAAAGTTTGTTTATGAAAACCATTATTTACAATCAAAACGGAGAAGAAACAGGGGCTACATTGTTGTCAAAAGAGGTTTTTGATGTAAAAATAAATCCTGATTTGGTTCATCAGGTTGCTGTTGCCCAAATGGCAAACCGAAGAAAAAATATTGCCGACACAAAAGACAGGTCTGAGGTTAGAGGCGGTGGAAGAAAGCCGTGGCGCCAAAAAGGAACCGGCCGAGCCAGGCACGGTTCAAGACGTTCGCCAATATGGCGGGGCGGAGGCATTACTTTCGGTCCGACAAAAGATATAGTTTATTCTAAAAAAATAAACAAAAAAATGAGAAGAAAAGCCCTTTTTATGGTTTTATCCGAAAAGTTTAAAAATAATTTATTGATTTTTTTCGATAAGATAAAATACGACGAGATTAAAACAAAAAAAGCAGCCGAACTTATTAAAATTTGGAAATCAAAAATTGAAAACTTTAAAGATGGAAGTGTTTTGATTGTTTTGCCCGAGCACAATAGAGAGTTTATGTTGGCAGTCAGGAACTTGCCCAAGGTTGATATTATTCAAGCAAAAGAGTTGAATGTTTTGGACTCCCTTAGTTTTAAATATTTGATTATGCCGAAAGACTCAATAAAGGTAATACAAGAAACATTTGCAGGAGAAAATTTAAACTAGCATTATGGCTATTAAAGATATTTTTAAAAAAAAGGAAGCGGAAAAAAAGGCTCAAGAAAAAGAAAAGCCTGTTTTGAAAGATAAAGAAAAAAAAGGAAAAAAAACAGTTCATCCTGTCGAAGTTTATCGTGTTTTAAAAAGTCCTCATATTACTGAAAAGTCCGGTGATTTATCCCAAAAAAATCAGTACCTTTTTAAGGTTTATAAAGAAGCAAATAAGATTGAAGTTAAAAGAGCAGTGGAAAAGACCTATAATGTTGATGTTGTTTCGGTTAAAATTATCAATGTTTCCGGAAAAAAAAGAAGGCTTGGAAAAATAAAAGGAGAAAGTCCCGGCTACAAAAAAGCTATTGTTAAAATAAAAAGCGGTCAAAAAATAGAAGCATTATTGGTATAAAATGACTAAAATTCAAAATTCAAAAAAAATTTTAAGCAAGAAAAAGCCTGAAAAAGGCCTTTTAAGGCCTTTAAAAAAGAAGGGTGGCAGAGGAAGTTCCGGTAAAATTACGGTTCGCCACAAAGGAGGCGGAGCAAAAAGACGCTATCGGGCTATTGATTTTGGTCAAGAAAAATTCAATGTTCCTGCCAAAGTTGAGTCTATTGAATACGACCCAAACAGAACCTCTTTTATTTGTCTTTTGAAATATGAGGATAATGACAAGAGATACCAAATTTGTCCCCATGGGCTTAAAGTTGGAGACGATTTAATTTGTAGCGAAAAAACGGAAATAAAGGTTGGCAACAGAATGAAATTGAAAAATATTCCCGTTGGTACCGAGGTTTATAATGTTGAAATTGAACCGGGAAGAGGAGGTAAGATGATAAGAGGAGCGGGTACTTCCGCTAAAGTGTTAACCCAAGAAGGTAAATATACTCATTTGGTTATGCCATCTTCCGAGGAAAGAAAAATTCTTGGAGAGTGCTATGCTTCAATCGGTCAAGCTTCTTTTCCGGAGCATAAATTTATTAAAGTTGGAAAAGCCGGCCGTTCAAGACTAAAAGGGAAAAGACCGGCGGTTAGAGGTTCAGCTATGAATCCTGTTGATCATCCTCATGGAGGAGGAGAGGGTAGAGCTCCAATCGGCTTAAAACACCCTAAAACTCCATCGGGCAAACCCGCCTTAGGTGTTAAGACAAGAAGAAAAAAGAAATGGACCGATAAACTGATAGTTAGAAGAAGGAAAAAGAAAAAAAAGAAATAATTAAAATAAATATAAAAACATGCCAAGAAGTTTAAAAAAAGGCCCGTATACGGACGAAAAACTTTTAAAGAAAGTTCAAAAAGCAAAGCCGGGTGAAATAATTAAAACCTGGTCGAGAAGATCAACCATTACCCCGGAAATGATCGGTTTTACTTTTGGCGTACATAACGGAAAGGATTTTATTACGGTTAAGATTGAAGAAAACATGGTCGGTCATAAGTTGGGTGAATTTTCTCCAACTACAAAATTCGGCAGACACGGAGGAAAAATGCAACGAGAAATTGAATCCAAGTCGGCTAAAAAATAAAAAATAGATTAGCTTATGCGAGTTAGTGCAAAATTAAATTATTTAAGGATAGCTCCGAGAAAGGTAAGATTGGTTGCGGATTTAATCAGAGGTAAATCGGTTGATGAGGCCAGATCAATTTTGAATTTTACGGTTAAAAAATCAACAATTCCAATGCTTAAGCTTTTGAATCAAGCGGTTAGTAATGCCAAGAATAATTTTTCTCAAGAAGAACAATCGGATCATAATTTATATATTTCAGAAATAAGGGTGGATGAGGGCCCCAAACTTAAAAGATGGCGTCCGCGAGCCAGGGGTCAGGCTTACGAAATTCAAAAAAAGACTTCTCATATTACTATTGTTCTTGATCAAATCGATAAGGATGCTTTAAAAAAGCCGGTTAAAAAAACAAGTAAAAAAGAAGAAGAAACCAAAGAAGAAAAAACTGTCTCTAAAGACACTGTAAAGACCAAAAAGGAAAAACCCAAACTTAAGCCGGAAGCTAAAAAAGTTAAACCCAAAACCGAAACAGGGGTTAAAAAAATATTTAAACGTAAAGCGTTTTAGTTTGAATTTAATAATTTATAAATAAAATTATAAAACTTGAAATTAGATTAAAATTATGTCACATAAAGTCCATCCAAAATCATATAGACTAAGAAGACTGTCCGACTGGAGTTCGCGCTGGCTTGATAAAAAAAATTATTCCAAATATTTGGAAGAAGATTTTAAGATCAGGAGTTTTTTGGAAGAAAAGATAGGAAAAACATGGATTGAAAATATTGAAATTGAAAGATTTCCGGGTAAATTGATTATTATTATTTCAACAGCCAGACCCGGTTTGCTTATTGGGCGAGGAGGAAGCGGAATTGAAGAGCTTAAAAAAGAATTGGAAAATAAGTTTTTTCAAAACAAAGCAAAAGGAAAAAGAGAGTTGAAAATTGACGTTAAAGAGGTAAAAGATATTTGGTCTTCAGCCAGTTTATCGGCAAAATATATTGCTCAACAAATTGAAAAAAGAGTTGCTTACAGGAAAGTTTTAAAACAAACATTAAGTAAAATGATTGCTTCCAAGCAGGTAAAAGGAGCAAGAATTGAGGTTGCCGGCAGATTGAACGGAATATCTATTGCCAGAAGAGAGTGGTTGCAAAAAGGAAGATTGCCCAGACAAACAATAAGGGCTGATATTGATTTTGCCCAAGAAGAAGCATATTGCAGTTATGGAACAATTGGCGTTAAAGTTTGGATATACAAAGGAGATAAGTTTGAATAATTGACTAAATTAATCCAATCAATAAAACATTAAAATAAATTAAAAATTTTTACATATGGCTATATTAATGCCCAGAAAAGTTAAACATCGAAAGTGGCAAAGAGGAAAATCAAAAGGAACGGAGTCCAGAGGAGGCAAGTTGACATTCGGTTCTTACGGTTTGATGTCTATGGGTACCTGCTGGATTACCGCAAGACAAATCGAGGCCGGTCGCCGGGCTATTTTAAGATATCTTAAAAAAGGAGGCAGGCTTTGGATTAGAATTTTTCCTCATAAGCCGGTAACAAAAAAGGGTACCGAGGTTCCTATGGGAGGCGGAAAGGGAGGTGTTGACCATTATGTTTTTTCGATAAAGCCGGGTAGAATTATTTTTGAATTGGAGGGAGTTAAGGAAGACATGGCAAAAGAAGCTTTTAGAAGGGCGGCTGACAAGTTGCCTATTAAGACAAAATTTGTTAAAAGATAATTTAGTATGGCAAAAATAAAAGAGCTAAAACAAAGGTCAAAAAATGAGCTGGAAAAAACCTTGAAAGACAATAAGGAAAAACTAAGAGAGCTTAGATTTAGTTTGGCCTCGGGAAAGGTGAAAAATGTCAGAGAGGTTAGGAAGATTAAAAAAGAAATTGCCAGAATAAAAACAATATTGTCGGAATAAATAAATTTAACTTATTATTATGCCAAAAAGAAAATTAACCGGAAAAATCATTTCGGACAAAATGGAAAAAACATTTGTTGTTAGGGTTGAAAGATTGAAAAAACATCCGAAATATAAAAAAGTTTTTAAAGTTCACAAAAACTATAAAGCTCATATTGACAATAAAGAGGGCTATAGCGTGGGAGAGAAAGTTATGATTGAAGAAACAAGCCCGGTTAGCAAAGATAAAAAATGGAAAGTAATTAAAAAAGTCGCATAATTTTTATGATCCAAACAGAAACAAAACTAAAAGTGACAGATAATACCGGAGCAAAAGTTATCCAGTGTTTTCGAATTTTAGGAGGAACAAGAAGGCGATATGCCCAAATCGGTGACATTATTGTAGCCAGCGTTAAAGAGGCGGAACCCAGAAGGGTTGTTAAAAAGCACGATATTGTAAGGGCTGTTGTGGTCAGACAGAAAAGAAATTTTAAGAGAAAAGACGGCACCTATATTAGTTTTAGCGATAATGCAGCTGTAGTTCTTGACGGAAAATCAAAAGAACCGAAAGGCGGTAGGATCATCGGTCCTTTACCCAGAGAAATCAAAGAAAAAGGTTTTATTAAAATTGCAAGCTTGGCAACAGAAACAGTTTAATTTTTGCAAATTATTAATTATGAAAATAAAAAAAGGAGATACAATCTTAGTTATTGCAGGCAAAGACAAAGGGAAAAAAGGCAAAGTTTTGCAAGTTTTGAGGCAGGAAAAAAAAGTTATGGCAGAGGGAGTTAACTTAAGAAAAAAGCACCGTAAACCTAAAAAGTCAGGAGAAAAAGGCCAAACAGTCACTTTGCCCAGCCCGATTTCATCTTCAAATGTAAAGTTAATTTGCTCTAAATGCAATAAGGCGGTAAGATTGGGCTATAGAATTGAAGACAAGAAAAAGATTAGAATATGTAAGAAATGCGGGCAAGAGGCCTAAAATAGTTTATATTATAATTATGATAAATTTAAAAGAAAAATATGAAAAAGAGGCAATTCCGGCCATGAAAGAGAAGTTTGGTTATAAAAACATAATGGCTGTTCCAAAAATTCAAAAAGTGGTTATCAACACCGGTTATGGCAGAGAAACAACTTCGAAATCAGGCGATGAGCAAAGAAAAATGATAGATTTTATTTTGGAAGATCTGAGCTCGATAGCCGGTCAAAGAGCGACTAAAACACATGCCAAAAAAGCCATTTCCGGATTTAAAATTCGTAAAGGAATGCCAATAGGTGCAAAAGTTACCCTAAGAGATGAAAAAATGATTGATTTTCTAAATAGGCTTATTAATTTAGCGATTCCCAGAACACGAGACTTTAACGGAATTCCGGCTAAATCGATTGATAGTCAGGGAAATTTAACAATAGTTATCAAGGAACATATTTCTTTTCCCGAAATTCTTCCGGAAAAAGCAAGAAAAATTTTCGGCTTGGAAATTACCATTGTAACTACGGCAAAAACAAAAAAGGAAGCTTTGGAGCTGTTTAAATTATTAAAATTTCCGATAAAAGAAAAATAAAATATAGTTATGGCAACAAAAGGACAAATAGCAAAATCAAAGAAAAAACCCAAGTTTAAAAGTAGGGTAGTCAGGCGTTGTTTTAAGTGTGGTAGAAAAAGAGGTTATATGAGAAAATTTGGTTTGTGCAGAATATGTTTTAGAGAAATGGCCAATAAAGGTTTGATTCCCGGAGTTAAAAAATCTTCATGGTAATTAATTATAATTTAGGCTTTTAAAAATATGGATCCAATCAGCGACATGTTAAACAGAATAAAAAACGCTTTGGCCGTTCAACATCAAACGGTTAAAGTTCCTTATTCCGATTTGAAGTATGAGATTATTAAAATTTTGGAGGAGAATAATTTTATTGGAAAATCAGATAAAAAAGGAAGAAAAAACAAAAGAATAATTGAAATTAATTTAAAATATAATGACGGTGCTCCGGTAATTTCTGGATTAAGAAAAATTTCCAAGCCGGGCCAAAGAATCTACCATAACTCAATTCAAATGAAAAAAGTAAAAGGTGGTTATGGTATGGCAATAATATCCACCTCAAAAGGATTGATGACCGACAAGGAAGCGAGAAAGCAAAAAATAGGAGGAGAGGTCCTTTGCGAGGTTTGGTAAATAATTAGAATTTTTAAAATGTCACGTGTAGGTAAAAAACCAATTATAATACCCGATCAGGCCGAAATAAAAATTGACGGATCAACGGTTTTGGTTAAAGGGCCGAAAGGGGAGATTTCCAAAACATTTCGACCGGAAATTAAAATAGAGCTGAAAGAAGGCAAGGTTTTTGTTTTTCCGGCAGAGGGAACCGAGGATAATAAAAAAGTAAAAGCTTTTTGGGGTCTTACGAGAATGTTGTTGAACAATATGATTGAGGGCGTAGTTGAAGGTTTTGAAAAAAAGCTTGAAATTAGCGGGGTCGGATATAAGTCCGAAGTTTCAGGGAAAGAAATTATTTTAAATGTCGGATTCAGTCATCCGGTAAAAATTGAAATTCCGGAAGGGCTTGAAGTTTCGGTTCAAAAAAATATTATTGTTGTTTCCGGAATCGATAAAGAGCTTGTCGGTCATTTTGCTTCAATCATTAGAAGAATAAAGCCGGCAGAGCCCTATAAAGGCAAGGGAATTAAGTATTTTGGAGAAAAAATAAGAAGAAAGGTTGGTAAAAAAGCAGCTTCGGGAAAATAGTAAATTATAATGTTAGAAAAACAAGAAAAAAGAAATAAGCGTCATAAAAAAATCAGGGCAAGAATTTCAGGAACTGCCGAGGTTCCGCGAGTTTGTGTTTTTAGATCAAGCAAACATATATATACTCAGTTAATTGACGATGAAAATTCCAAAATTATTGCTTCAGCCAGTGACTTAAAGCTTAAAGGTAAAAAAAATAAATTATTGAAAGCCAAAGAGGTTGGAAAAATGATTGCTAAAAAAGCCGAAGAGCTAAAAATTAAAAAGGTTGTTTTTGACAGAGGGGGTTATAAATACCATGGAAGAGTAAAAGCTTTGGCCGAAGGCGCCAGAGAAGGAGGATTAATATTTTAACTTTATTTATGATTAGAGAAAAATTTTCAAAACCGGACAAACCAAAAGATGAATACGAGTCAAAGCTTTTGGATTTGGCCAGAGTAACAAGGGTTACAGCCGGCGGTAAAAGGCTCAGTTTTAGAGCAACCGTTATTGTCGGTAATAAAAAAGGTAAGGTGGGTGTGGGAATATCAAAGGGGCTTGATGTTGCTCAAGCAGTTGAAAAAGCTACCAGATTAGCCAAGAAAAATTTAATTGAAGTACCGATAAAAGACGATACTATTCCCCACGAGGTTTTTGCCAAGTTTGGCACTGCTCAGATTATGTTAAAACCTCAAAGAAAAGGAAGGGGCTTGGTTGCAGGAGGAGTTGTTAGAACCATTTGTTCTTTGGTTGGTATTAAAAATATTTCTTCCAAAGTTTTGGGAAGAACAAAAAATAAGCTTAATAATGCCCAAGCAACAATCGAAGCATTAAAAAAATTAAAAATGAACAGCTAGATTATTATGCAATTACACGAGCTTAAAAGAAAAAATAAGAATAAAGATCAAAAAAGAGTCGGTCGGGGCGGTAAGCGGGGCACTTATTCCGGAAAAGGAATGAAGGGCCAAAAATCAAGAGCAGGAGCCAGGTTTGAGCCGGTAGTCAGGTATTTGGTTAAAAAATATCCCAAACTAAGAGGTTATAGGTATGGTTCTGTTTCGGAAAAAAATAAACTCGAAGCTGTTTTTAATTTGCCTATGCTTGAAAAAAATTTTGACTCGGGAGAAGAAGTTAATCCCCAAGTTTTAATTGAAAAAAAATTGGTCCGTAAGATGAAGGGCAAGGTTCCTGAAATTAAAATTTTAGGAAAAGGGGAGATAACCAAAAATTTAAATATTAAAAATTGTAAAGTTTCAGATTCCGCTAGAAAAAAAATAGAAAAAGCCGGTGGTAAAATTGAATAACATAACCATGATATTTGAAAAAATTATCCAAATATTTAAAATTACGGAGCTAAGAAATAAAATTCTTTTTGTTTTGGCTGTGTTTGCTATTTTTAGATTAATGGCAAATATTCCAATTCCCG
>PWRH01000011.1 GCA_003556525.1 Candidatus Nealsoniibacteriota bacterium | reverse complement strand
TCTATTTCTTTATCTGTTTCTTTATCTGCTTCTTTCTCTGTCTCTGATTCTATTTCTTTATCTGTTTCTTTATCTGGTTCTACTTCTTTTTCTGACCCTGCCTCTGCCTCTACTTCTGCTTCTGTTTCTGCTCTTGTCTTTGTTTCTGCTGCCTTTTCTTTTTCTGCCTCTATTTCTTTATCTGTTTCTTTATCTGCTTCTTCTTCCGGCTCTTTTTCTTTTTTAAATTCTTTGCTTAATTCCTCCCAATTTTGCACTTCCAAATCAGGTTGGGTAAGCTGAAATCCCGAAAAAAACAAAGATCGCGGCCCGCCCTGATAAATAGCTGAGTTGTTTTTAGAAAAATGACTGATATTGCCATTGTGCCTCACTCGGGGTAAGCCCAATGCATTTTCTTTATTTTCCCAACCTCCTTGAATTTGAGCAGGATAAATCTCAACGGTCTTAATCGGATTTTTCGGAGCAAGCGCCCAAACCATGAACCCGCCAAAAATAACCAGCCCTAAAAAAAACAAAAACATTCCGTATTTTGTTGTCTTTAAAAATAAAGCAACAAAACCTTCAAAAAACCTTTCAAAATAAAAAGCTAAAATAGCAAAAAAAGATTTTTTCCTTCTCTTCAGCTCCAAATAGTCTTCAATTGCTTTTTGAGTTGTTGTCCACTTAGCACCAAAAAAAACTTGCTTTCCGGAAACTTTGTCTTCTCTAATTAAGTAGCCGATATGGTCGGGAGAATAACCTGAAATTCTTGCAGCCTCTTTAAGTGAAATATATTTTTTTTCTCCTAAAGAAAGTTTTTCACTTTTTTCTCCGGGCTTAAGTTTTCTTTTTTCCAACAAATATTCAATTAAGTCTTTTTTTAAAACAAACCACTTTGAGCCGGAATAAGTTTTTTTGCCAAATATTTTTTTTCGCCTAATCAAATGACCGATATAGTCAGGAGTATATCCGGAAATTCTTGCCGCCTCTTTTAAAGAAATAAATTTTCGATTATTTCGTTCAACTTTCATCTTTTTATTAAAAATAAAAGACTTATCGAGTGTCGAGATTTCTTTTTTTAAGGCTAAAATTAAAAATAATTAGCATATTTAAACTATTTTAGCACATTTAAAATAATGTCAATTGTGGAAAAGTATTTATTGAAATATTTAAAAATTATTCAAAATATTCAACCAAAAAAAACAATAAAAAAGCAACGCTTTATATATATAAATTTAAGATCTTTAGCCCTTATTTATCCCCCATTTAACCTATATAAAAATTAAAAAAATCATTAAAATATTCTTGACAAAAAACCAGCATCAGTTAAAATAAAATAACCAATTTATTATCAATCTTTTATATTCTTAAAGAATAAAAAGCGTTAAAACATTAATAAACATTAATAATTATCTAGAATAAAAGATTAATAAAGCTTAATAAATATGAATAAAAAAATAGATGATATTTTCTATAACAAAGGTAAAAAAATAGAAAAAAAATACCTTACAATAAAAGAAACCGCCTCTTTATTGGGGGTAACTCCCCTTACTCTTAGGAATTGGGATAAGTCAAAAAAATTAACCGCCTATCGAAATCCTTTAAATAATTACAGAATTTATAAATTTCAAGACATTAAAAATCTTATAAGAAAAATTGAGGCTAAGGGAAAAAACCAGCTCGGTTAAAATTTTCCCCAACTCAATAAAAAATAAATTAAATAAAAATCTCAAAAAAACCTATTTTAAAAAACAGCGGAGGTCTGTCCTCCGCTGTTTTTTATTTTTTGTATAATTATTTTTATTTCCTAAGCTTATTGTTTTTTATCCAGTCCGCTATAAGTTCTTTGGATTTTTTTTCTCCACCTATTTCTTTTAAAATAAAATCTCTTTTTGTTACCGATGGAAAATTACTTTTACCAAAATAATCTTGATAACTTGACCACTTATAATCATCCAAAAACTTAATTGCCTTTTTAAAATTCTTAACTCCTTTTTCTTTATATTTTGGCTCAACTAGCGATATCGGATTAATATGAATATAAATAAAAGTCATTTTTAACTGTATGTCATCTTTAATATGCACTGCCTGAAACCTGTTTTGAAAAAGATGGCCTTTTCTGTTGTACTTTTTATTAAAATAAGTTGCATATCCGGATCCAAGCTTTTTCATAAAACGAGTAATTCCGTTATCTTTTATTTGTCTTACTAATAGATGAATGTGATTGGGCATAAAACAAAAAGCTAATATTTCAACCAAAGGATCCCTTGAATCTACAAAAAGATGCTCTCCTGTTTTTTTAATGCTTTTTCTTTTTTCTCTTTGTTTTCTAATTTCTATTGGGTTGGTTGTATTAAATTCATAAATAGAAAAAATTGCCCGATAATAATCATCAACATCTTTAAAAATTAAAGAATCTCCCACTCCCCTAATAATAATATGATAAATTTCATTGTTGGCTAAATGAGGTCTTTTTATAGGCATATTTTTTATTATTTAATTATTAATACTAGATAAAGTTAGCGGAGGTCTGTCCTCCGCTGTTTCTCTTTTTTTATTATAGCATAAAATTAGTTTAGCGGAGGTCTGTCCTCCGCTGTTTTTCTTTTTAGCGGAGGTCTGTCCTCCGCTGTTTCTCTTTTTTTATTATAGCATAAAATTAGTTTAGCGGAGGTCTGTCCTCCGGAGATTTGGCGGAGGTCTGTCCTCCGGAGAT
>PWRH01000028.1 GCA_003556525.1 Candidatus Nealsoniibacteriota bacterium | reverse complement strand
GTTGACCCTGAAAGAACTACGGCTGAAATGAAAAACAGCGTTTTAACAATCAGGATTCCAAAAATAATAAGAGAGAAGAAAAGAAAAATAATTGTCAGATAGTTTCTTAATATGTCATAAAAAAAGCCGCCTTTTAGGCGGCTTTTTATTTAGCCATATTAATTATGCTTATAAGTCCTACACTAATTAATCTTACACCAATTAACTTTGTACTAATTAGCCTTATACTAACTAGATTTATCCTAAAAACCCTGACTTGTTTTTATTTTACACTTAAAAGTTGGTCCAAATTTTCACGATCGTGAAATTTTGGACCAACCTTATGGGTATTATTGACGGTAATTAAAGTGCCGAGGGTGGGAGTCGAACCCACAAGCCCGAAGGCAATAGGTCCTAAACCTATCGCGGTTGCCAATTTCGCCACCTCGGCTTTTTCTTGGTTATTTTATCTTTTTTTTAAAAAAAATCAAAGGCTGGAGTGCCAGGTGGGAAGCCACATTCTTTGTAAAAACTCCGATTCCGTTAAAGGTATCCCATAGGTTAGGGGAGCAAAAAAAAGAAAACCCAAAAAAATTAATGCTAAAAAGCCAAAAAATAAAATATTTTTTACAACTTGAGATTTTATCTGTCTTAATATTTCTTCGAAAAATACGGCAAAAATAATTATTGAAAAAATTAAGGCAGGTAAATAATGGTAAATAGCCATAAATCTTGATATCGACCCAAAAAATAAAAAATATGTGAAATAACTTAATAATAAAAAGTTTATAGATTCCCAGTGAAAATAAGAAAATAGCTTTATTTTAAATTTTAAAAAATAATTTCTTGTTAATAAATATAAAAAACCAATAATGCCAATTACACCGGCCCACCAAACAAAAGGATTGCCCAAAAGAATAATTGTCGGAAAAGAATATTTTCCCTCTTCAAAATCGTTATAATAATAGACCGGCCGAATCATAAAAGGCCAAGTATGCCAGTCAGACTGATAATAAAAAGCTGTTGGCTCGCCTAATAGTTTTGTTGCAAACATTGTTAAATTAAGCTCAAAAAATTTTTGAAAAATATTGCCGTCGGGCGGATAATTAAAAATACCCATTGACTCCTCTAGAAAATAATACCTATCATAAACATATCCGCAATTTTCAAGACAAGCAAATGGTAAAAGATAAAAATGAACAGCAAAAATCAAAAAATAAATAAAAAACGGAAGAAAAATAAAAGAAAATATTTTTACTAAGTTTTCTTTTTTAAAAATAGTAAATGCAGGCTCTTTAATAAAGAATGAAAGCAAAATAATAGCCAAAACACCAAGTCCCGTCCATTTTATAGAAATTGTCAAGCCTAAAGACAGTCCTGTTAAAAAATTAAAAAAATACCACTTTAAAGAAAATAATTTGTATTTGTTTGTTAATAAAAAAAGATAAAGGCTTAAAAAAATAAAAAAAATCAAAAAAATATCAATTAAAATAAATTGAGACTGAGCAATTAAGGCATTATCGAATAAAACCAAGAAAGCGGCAACAAAGGCGATTCTTTTGGAAAAACCCAATTCTTTAACAAAAAAATAAATAAGTAAAACCAATAAGGAGCCGAAAAGAGCGGATAAGAAACGGAGGGCTAAAAAATTAAAATCCCCGTAGTCTTCAATAGGAGTAAATTCAAAGCCGGGCTTAATATTTTTAAAAAATCCGACAATAGCAAACATCATCTTTCCCAAAGGAGGATGAATGTCAAAATAATATTGTTGCGACAGATATTTTGTCGCATAAAGGCCGAAATGCGCTTCATCAAAAACAACTTTTGGAGGAAAGCCAAGATTAAAAAACCTGGTAAAAAATGCCAAAATGCTCAAAAAAAATATATGCCAACTGTTTAATATTGCGGACATTTTTAATTAAAAAAAGCTTTATTTCCTGAAAATAAAGAAAATAAAGCTAATCAACCATTAATCGGTTAAAATTACGAATACTGTAAAAACTCGGCTAAAAAGTTTATTGCGGCTACAGCCAACAAAACAACCCCTGCCCCTACCAAGGCATAGATGACCTGCTTTTTTGCATTAGTTAGTCTTTGCGGATCACCCTGTGCAGTCATAAACATATAGCCACCGTAAATAACAAAAATAACGGCAAGCGTTATTACAACGAAAAAAAACCAGTTCTGAAGCCCTATCAAAAAAGTAAACAAATTAAATCTGTCCGGCATAGTCGGAGCATCTTCCAACGGGTCATTAGCAATTATCAAGTTGGGAAAAATTAAAAAACCTAAAAATAAACAGGTAAGAACAATAATTTTCAATAATTTTTTCATTTTTATATTTTCTTTTTAATTTAATACTAGGTTATTATTAACCCTAACAGCTCTAAAAAAGCTCCGCCTCCTCCTCCTTCTGATGCATCTGCACCAAAAAATGTTGCTATAAATGTCACTAATCCCCAGGCCAAGACTGCAACTACAGCTCCTACCAAAGCGTAAATAAGTGTGCTTTTTGCCATTGCAATTTTATTGGGATCTCCTCCGGCAGTCAAAAAATAAAAGGCGGCAATCAAAATAAAAATTACTGCCAGCGTCATTATAATCCAAAAAAGCCAAGTTGCAAGGCCTTCAAGGAAACCTTGCAGCTCAAAATCAGATACAGGCTGAGGCGTGCCGGGCGGCGTAGTAATATATATTGTTTCTTGGCCAGCCACCATTAAAGGAAAGCTTAAAAAAAAGCAAGCAAGAAAGATTATTTTCAATAATTTTTTCATTTTTTAATTAATTTAATTGGAAAG
>PWRH01000076.1 GCA_003556525.1 Candidatus Nealsoniibacteriota bacterium | reverse complement strand
TCACAATATGGATCAGGTGTTTTTTGTGCTACGATTGAAAATTTGGACCCCTGTTCCACTTATTATTTTAGGGCAGTGGCTGAAAATTCAGCCGGCACTTCTTACGGGGCTCGCCAATCATTTAAAACAGAGTGTTATTCACTTAATATCAGGGCCAATAATTCAAACGGACCCATTACTGTTTCTTATGAAAGCTCCATCAATTTAACTTGGTCTTCGGAAAATATGGATTCTTGTCAGGCTTCGGGTGATTGGTCCGGTTCCAGGCCTTCTTCCGGTTCAGAGGCGATTAAAATCGAAGAGGTAAAAACATATAATTTTACTATTGTTTGTCAAAACTCTGCAGGAGATATAGAGCTGACTGACTCTGTTGTTGTTAATGTAAGGGCTGCTCTTCCGTCAGTAACAACTAAGCCGGCAGTTACAACCTATTAAATTAATTATGGTATTAAAGAATAATAAAAATTTATTTTTTAGCTTTGGCTTGTTTTTGGTTGTAACAATTGCCGGTTTTAGCTTACTTTTTATTGATCATGCTTTAGCCACCTGCCCCTCAAGCACAACTGTTGACGGCACCAAAGTTAATTTTGTGGGAGAATTAACAGACATGGGAGGTGAAAAGACAACTTCGGTTTGGTTTGAATACGGTAAAACAGCGGATTATGGAGAAAAAACAGCAAAAAAAACATTAACCAGCCCAAAAATTTATTGTTTTGAGGTTAGTGGTCTTTCGCCCTCAACCGTTTATCAATATAGGGCAGTTGCTGAAAATTCAGCAGGCATCGCCTATGGTGCAAACAGGTCTTTTACTACAGGATCGCAAGATAGTGCCGGCTCTGTTTTTTCAATGAAAAAAACAGTAAGAAACCTTTCCAAATCAACAGCTTTTTTAGAGTCGGTTAGCGCTGAGCCAGGTGAAGTTCTTGTTTTTGGAATAGTTGTAAGGGCGGGAAATAACACCATTAATAATGTTACTGTTAAAGATTCTTTGCCTGCCGGATTAATTTATGATGGAGATTTAAGGGTTGATAATGTTTTAACCCAAGGCAATATTATTACAGGGCTTAATATTGGCAGTATTTCCGCAAACCAAAAAAAGACCGTGACTTTTAGGGCAAAAGTAGCCGGAGCTGATAATTTTGATTTTGGCCAAACAAAGCTTAATAATAGCGCATCTGTTTCAGTAGGAGATAAATCACTTTCAGACAACGTTGAAATTATTGTAACAAGATCAGCAGTAGCCGGAGCAGTTACTCAGGTGCCGACAGGGCTGACCAATAATATTTTTCTTGACTCTTTTTTATTGCCTTTAATATCCGCTCTGTTTATTGTTTGGATATTTAAGTCTCGTATTGTTAATTTTGAAAAATGGCTTGATTTTAGGAAAAAACAATACCAAACCTATAAATCAAACAAAACCCTACAAGTAGAAGTAAGTAAAATTAAGGCTCGTGATTTTTTAAGAAAAAAAATAATTTAATCTAATCAAAAAAAGAAAGTTTTAAAAACTTTCTTTTTTTGTTTGCTTCATTTATGCGCGGTTAGCTCAATGGCAGAGCGTACGGTTCACATCCGTAAGGCTATGGGTTCAATTCCTATACCGTGCACCATTCAACCAAATATAAAATATTTTATTCATTTATTTTTTCTTGGTTTTTGGTAAAATGAATTCAGGTGCATACATTAAAAATTATTAATTTAAAATATGTTTTTTAAGTTTGAATTTATTATAATATTTATTATTCTTTTACTGGTAACGCTTTATTTTTTAATGGAGGCGATGCCTGCTTTTATAAGATAATTATGGTTTTAAATGAAGAGGCAGTCAAACGAGAAAAAATAAGGACTCATGTTTTTGTTTCCGGCAGGGTTCAAGGAGTTTATTTTCGTAAAAGTACGAAAAAAAAGGCAAAAAAATTGAATGTTTTTGGCTGGGTTAGAAATCTTAGTGATGGCCGGGTAGAGGCCATTTTTGAAGGAGAGGAAAATATGGTTGAGCAAATAATTGATTGGTGCAAAAAAGGACCTGTTTTTGCCAAGGTTGAAGATATGGAAGCTATAAAGGAGGAATATAAGGGAGAGTTTAGTGGATTTGAAGTTCTTTAATTTATAAAAAGTTCTTTTAAAAATTAAAAAAAAGAAAGGAGGTTTTTTAGTGTGGAAAAAATAACGGTTATTGTAAACCCCGGAAAAAAAAGTTTGAGTATTGCCAAAAAATTGGAAAATTTAAAAGGTTTAATTTACGAGAAAACAGGAAAAGATTTGGAAATAATTGAGAGTTCTCAAAGTGGAGAAAATTCTATTTTCAATTTGGCATTAAAAGTAAAAAAGAGAAAAGATAAAAATATTTTGATAGTTGGCGGAGACGGATCAATTAGCTTGGCATCTTCCGCTCTAGCCGGCAGCCAAACCGTTTTGGGAATTATTCCCGCAGGCAGTGGCAATGACTTTACAAAAGGGCTCGGCATTCCTCAAGACTTTGTTTCTTCTTTGATGGTTGCCTTGTTCGGTCAAGAGGCTGAGATTGATCTGGGATTAATAGATGGAAAACATATTTTTGTTAATATAGTCGGGTTTGGCCTTGACGCTAAAATTGTTAAGCGGGCGCTTAAGATTAAAAAGTTTATTTTTTTACCCAAGAAATGGCTTTATTTAATTGCCTTGTTTTGTGAGATTTTTTTCTCTTTTGAATTTCAAAAAATAACAGCAACTATCAATAACGATTCAATCTTAAAGCTAAAAAAAGAAAATTTAATTTTTGCGGTTGCCAACGGTCTTCAATATGGCGGAAACTTTAAAATTGCACCTGAGGCAAGTTTTTTTGACAATAAGCTTGATGTTTGCTGGATTTCCAAAACAAGCAAGTTTAGGATTTTATATAATTTTATTAAAGTTATCAAGGGTAAGCACATTGAGTTAAAAGAGGTTTCTTTTTTTAAAGCAAAATCAGTTTCAATTTCCTCTTTAAAAGAGATTGACTGCCAAGTTGACGGAGAAGTTTTTCCGTCAAAAAAGGATTATTATATTTCTCTTTCTTCCAAAAAACTTAAAGTCAGAGTACCTCCTTTTTTATTTGATTAACCGGTGATAATTGCCGGTTTTTTATTAATAGACAAAATTTTTTAAAGATGGCAGAATAAAAAATATGATTGAATTTAAAATCATCAAGAAGTCAAAAAAAAGCAAAGCCCGGCTGGGCATTTTAAAGACAAATAATGGTTTTGTCGAAACCCCTTGTCTTGTGCCTGTTGCTACCCAAGCTGTTATTAAAACCTTGGACAGCGGTGAAGTTAAAGAAACAAAAAGCCAAATATTGATTGCCAATACCTTTCATTTGCATTTAAGACCCGGAGAAGATTTTATTGAAAAGTCGGGCGGGCTTCATAAGTTTATGTCTTGGCCCGCACCTTTAATGACCGATTCGGGCGGTTTTCAAGTTTTTAGCTTGGGTTTTGGCAGAGACCATGGTGTTGGAAAAATTTTAAAAAAAAGATCCGGTAATGAAAAAGTGAGCTTGGGCCAACAGCCAAAACTTTTAAAGATAACCTCTGACGGGGTTTTTTTTCGCTCTTTTATCGATGGCAAAAAAATATTTTTAGGGCCGAAAGAATCAATGGGAATTCAAGAAAAAATCGGAGCAAACATTGTTTTTGCCTTTGATGAATGCACTTCGCCGGTGGCCGATTATCAATACACTAAAAAATCTTTAGAAAGAACTCATCGCTGGGCCAAAGAGTGTTTTGAGTTAAAAAGCATAAGCAAAAAAAACCAAAGCCTTTTCGGTGTTATTCAGGGAGGCAGGTTTAAGAAATTGAGAATAGAAAGCGCACAATATATGGCCGGCTTAGGTTTTCCCGGTTTTGGAATCGGCGGTGAATTTGGAGACAATAAAGGCAAAATGACTGAAATGCTTAGGTGGGTAATTAAAAATTTACCCGAAGAAAAACCGCGCCATCTTTTGGGTGTTGGTTATCTCAAAGATATTCCGGAAATAATTAAGCAGGGGGTGGACTTGTTTGACTGCAATGTTCCAACCCATTATGCCAGGCGGGGGATTGCTTTTATAGGTTCCGGGAAAATAAACCTCAAAGACAAGCGATTTTTAAAAGATAAAGAGCCTTTGGATAAAAAATGTTTTTGTTTTGTTTGCCAAAATTACAAAAAAAATTATATTTCCCATCTTTTTAGGGCAAAAGAAATAACCGCCCTAAAGCTTTTAAGTTTCCATAATCTTTATTTCTTCAACAGCTTTATAGAGAAAATAAGAAATAAAATAAAAGAAGAATGAATTTATTATTAAAAAATTTCAACCGAAAAATCCAAAAAGAGCTTATCTCTTTTAAAGACTATCTATTTTCTTTAAAAAGTTTTATTATTTTTTCTTCATTATTTTTTTTGGTTTTTATTCTAATTGGTTATTTTTCCGCTCATAATTTTTACTTTATGGCAACCAATTTTTTTGACTTATTGGCGGAAAAATTAAGCCCGATAATCAATCTTTCTCCTGTTGGCCATTTTTTGATTATTTTTTTAAATAATTCTTTGGCTTGTTTTTTAATTATTTTTTTGGGAATGATTTTCGGTATTTTCACTTTGTTTTCTTTAGCTGTAAACGGAATGCTTATCGGTATTGTTGCCTATATTATTAAAACCGAGATTTCTTGGGGGGCTTTTTTCTTGGGAATAATGCCTCATGGCATTATTGAAGTACCGATAATAATTATATCCGCTGCAATCGGATTTAAGTTGGCAGAGGTTTTATTTAATAAAATTTTTAAAAAAGAAAAAAATATTATTCAAGAAATAAATTTTGCCTTAACTGTTTTTTTTAAAATAATTCTTCCTTTACTTGCTTTGGCGGCATTTATAGAGGCCTTTATTACGCCATTGTTTCTTCTATAAAATAGTTTTTAAGAGATAAATATGCTATAATATTTAATCATGATAAAACATTTAACCAAGCAGGGCTTGGAAAAATTAAAAAAAGAGCTTAGTTTTTTGGAAAAAGTGAAAAGAAAAAAAGTTTCAGAAAGACTGAATCAGGCTATTGCTCAAGGAGATTTAAGAGAAAATGCAGCTTATGATTCCGCCAAAGAAGAGCAAGGTTTTGTTGAGGCAAGAATAAAAGAGTTAAAAAAAATTCTTTCCGAAGCTAAAATTATTAAAAAAAAGAAAACCGAAAATGCGGAAATAGGGTCTTTTGTTTTGTTGAAATCAGGCAAAGAAGAAGAAAAGTTTCAAATTGTCGGTCCGGAAGAAGCGGATGTTTTAAACGGTAAAATATCTTTTGAATCACCTTTGGGTAAAGCTATTTTAGGTAAAAAAAAGGGTGATTTTTTTGAAATTGAATCTCCGGGTGGATTAAAAAAATATCAAATTATTAAGGTTGATTAATTTATTATGAAAAAAAATAATAAGCAAAAAAAAGTTATTATTGGTGGCACATTTGATGTTTTGCACAAAGGCCACTATTTTTTATTGAAAAAAGCCTTTAGCTTGGGCCATGTTACAATCGGAATAACTTCGGATGAAATGGCAAAAAAAATGAAAAAAAGAAAGGTTAAGGCCTTTAAAGAAAGAAAGCAAGAAATTAAAAATTATATTGAAAAAAATATTAAAAAAGATTTTAGCTTAATTAAGATTGAAGACAGATTTGGCCCCACTTTAACCAAAACCTTTGACTATATTGTGGTTTCTCCGGAAACCTATAAGACAGCCTTAATGATTAATAAAAAGCGCTCCAAGCTGAATAAAAAATTAATTGAAATTGTTGAGATTGATTTTGTTTTGGCAGAAGATGGCAAGCCGATTAGCTCTACCAGAATATTAAAAAACATAATCGATTCTAATGGAAAAATGGTTTAGTTGACTTTATTTTTATTTTGGTTAATAATAATATAATTAAAATAAAACAAAGGAGGCAAGGCTTATTTTAATAATTGGATAAAGGAGGCGATTTTTATAGCACATTTAAAAAGTAGTTAAGTATTACTTATTAAAAACTAGGAGGATAAAAATGGAAAGAGCTGAAGCATTATTGCTATGTAGGGAAAAAATTGAGGAAGAACTATTAAGCTTAAGAGAAAGATTTAACAATTCTCGTTTAGACAGGAAGTCGGTACAACAATACGAGAAAGAGGATAGGCACAACCACCACGTTGTAAGCCACTATAATAATTTTAACGGCAAAAAAAAGATCCAGGATTGCGAAGATGCTTTAGGAAGAATGGCTAAAGGGCTATTCGGAATATGCATTAATTGTAATAACGAAATTTTGTCGGAAAGACTAATCGCTTTTCCGACAGCAAAAAGGTGTGTTCGTTGTCAGGCAGTGCACGAAAAAAAGAAGAAAGGAGTCTTAAATTAACCATTCAAAAGGAATATACAAAAAGAATATATATGGAGGCCGGATAGTTTTATCGGCCTCTTTTTTTTGTTTTTAAAAATGTTAAAATATAAAAATATGAAATTAATCCGGAGTAACGAAAGAAAGTTTATTTGGACCAACCATTCAAAAGCCAAGTTAAGGCAATATCGTTTTTCCGAGAAAAGAGTCTTAAGGATTTTTCGCAATCCCAACAGGGTTGAAGAAGGGATAGCCGAGGGAACGGTTGCAGCCATGCAAATTACCGGCACCAAAAAAAAGCCGACAGAAGCATGGCTTATGTATTCCATATTAAAAAAACCAAAAGCGATTAAAATAATTTCCACTTGGCGTTACCCGGGCAGAACGCCTAAAAACGAAAGGCCGATTATTCCTAAAGATATTTTGGAAGAACTGGGTTTAAATTAATTTTTAATTTATGAAAATTTTTAAAATTAGCGGAATAGTTTTGCTAGTTGCCGGCATTGCTCTTATTGTTTGGGTTTTGGTTTTTTCCCAAGGTATTTTTTTGGGAAAAACGGATGCGCCCAATATTTTAAAAATGGAATTCGAGATTTTGGAAAAAACAGCGCAAGAAGAAAAACAGATCTCTGTAATTGAGCAAGAAATAGAAAAAATGATTGCTGAACAATTAAAAGATTTTTTACCCGGCGATACTTTATTAAACCTGCTTAATCTGGTAGCTTATTCAATCTTCTCTTTTATTTTAATTTTTGGCGGAAGCCAAATTGCTTCAATAGGCATTAAATTGATTAAAAATGATTAAAGGGGCCAAAAAACAAACCATATTTAGCCAATACTTGATTTGGCATTTTATTGATATGCCAAAAGAAATACTTAAAGCTTGGCGGAATTTTCTTTTATTCAACTTAAACTATTTTTCAATTCCTTTGCTCATTAGAACTTTATTTTCTTATTGGAGGCAATATCAATGGTCTTACGGCAGGGGGTTTGACGCTGCAAGATATCTTGAAACTTTTGTTTCCAATCTAATTTCCAGAATTTTGGGTGCGATAGTCAGAATTTTTTTAATAATCTTTGGAATAATCTGCGAAATTTTTATATTTTTTAGCGGCCTTATAATTTTTTTAACTTGGTTTATTTTGCCATTAATATTAATAGCCGGTTTAATTTTTGGAATTTTTGTTATTTTTTAACATGGACGATAATTTTAATTTTAATTTGAGAAAGGCAGCTATTTATCGTTCTTTAAGATGGGCGAAAAACCCTGTTTTTATTTTTGCCAAAATTTTAAAAAAAATATTTTTCATTTTATTTGTTATTTGCCTTCCGGTTTTTTTATATGTATTTCTAACCGATAGTTTTAATAGGCAAATTCAGTCTTTATTGCTTGGCTTGTCTTCAATTTTTTTATCATTATTTTTATACTTTTGGCTAATAGATTTATTTTTTAACTCAAAAGTAAAAAAACCGGTTTTAAAAGCCAAAATAAAAGATGTTCTTTCCGATCCCGGTAAATTCAATGTGGCTGATTTTTTAAGTTTTGACTCGGCTCTAATTATGGAAAAATCTTTGGATCTTTTAAAAAAAACCCGAAGCGAAAAAATGAATTCAACCTTGGTTTTTTATTCTCTTATTTTAAATAGCAAAAAACTGAATTTTGTTTTTTTTCGCGCTCTTTTGGATGTTGGCCAGATCAGATCTATTCTTAAAAAACACTTTAATACGTTTAACCCCAAAGATATTTCCCTAAAAAGTTTTCATAACCTGATAAGGGAAGCTTTAGTTAGGGCTGAAAAGAACGGGCATTCAAGAATAGAGATGGGCGACCTTATTGTTGGAGCTTCCAGGCACGACCCTGTTTTTAAAAAAGTTTTAATTGAAAATAATCTTAAAGCCGAAGACATTGAAGCTTTGGTAAGTTGGCTTGAACATTTGAAAAAAGAAGAAAAAGAAAGAAGAGAGTTTTGGCAGTGGAAAAATTTAACCAAAAAAGGTTCTTTAGGTAAGGAATGGGCAGCCGGCTATAGTCTCAATTTAGACCGCTTTTCAACAGATTTATCGAGAATGGTTGAAAGATTGGGTTTTCCTCAAAACATTGGCCATGAAAAAGAAATTGAAGCAATGGAAAGAATTTTATCAAGACAGGAAATAAATAATGTTTTAATAGTGGGTGAGCCGGGAAAAGGGAGAAAAAACATGGTCTATGAGTTGGCCAACCGAAGTGTTTTGGGGAGTAGTTTACCCGGGGTTAATTATAAAAGAATTGTCCAACTTGAACTATCAAGCCTTTTGGCTCAAACTCAGTCAACCGAAGAAGTGGAAGTTATCTTGGATAATGTTTTTAAAGAAACAATGGGTGCCGGAAATATTATTTTGGTCATAAACGACTTTCATAATTTTATTGCAACCGAATTTAAACCGGGCGCTATAGATATTTCCGGAATTATTGCTCCCTACTTAAACTACCCTTCCTTTCAGATTATTGCCATTACTACTTACGAAGGCCTCCATAAAAATATTGAACAAAACTCTTCTATTTTGGCGCTTTTTGAAAAAGTCGAGGTATCGGAGATTAGCGAAGAAGAAACTTTAATTCTTTTGGAAAAATTAAGCTTAAGACTTGAAAGAAAATATAAACGATTAATTTCTTATCATGCGCTTAGAGATATTATTCATTACTGCAATAAGTATTTAACATCAAAACCTTTTCCGGAAAAAGCAATGGATTTACTGGATGAAGCAATGGTTTATTTAAGTCAGACCAAAGATAAGGTCCTTTTGCCTCAGCATATTTCTCGCCTTGTTTCTGAAAAAATAGAAATTCCCGTTGGTGAGGTCGAAGAAAAAGAAAAAGAAATTTTACTTGACCTTGAAAATCTAATGCATGAAAGAATTATTAATCAGGAAGATGCAGTCAGGGAAGTTTCAACCGCCCTAAGAAGAGCCAGGTCTGAAATTACTTCAAAATCCGGACCAATAGGAACTTTTTTATTTTTAGGACCGAGCGGGGTTGGTAAAACCGAAACCTCAAAAGCTTTGGCTGAAATTTACTTTGGTTCCGAGAAAAAAATTATTCGGCTTGATATGTCTGAGTTTCAAAGTGTTTCGGATATTCCCCGTTTAATCGGTGGCCCCGGAGAAGAAGGTCTTTTAAGTACTGAAGTTAGGGAAAACCCTTTTTCTTTAATACTTTTAGACGAAATAGAAAAAGCCCATCCCAATATTTTAAATTTGTTTTTGCAAGTTTTGGATGAAGGTCATTTAACTGACGGAATGGGCAGAAAGGTTGATTTTAAAAACTCAATCATTATTGCAACCTCGAACGCCGGCTATCAAATAATTTTAAAGGCATTAAAAGAAAAAACAGAATGGTTTAAGGTAAAAGAAATAATTTTGGATTATTTGTTTGAAGAAGGTCTTTTCCGTCCGGAATTTATTAATCGTTTTGACGCAATGGTTATTTTTAAACCTTTAAGCAGAAGAAATCTTTTGGATATATCCGATTTAATTTTTGACAACCTGAACAAAAACTTAAAAGAAAAAGAAATCGAGCTTGTGGCAAGCGAAAGATTAAAGCAAAAAATAGTTGAGTTAAGTTATGAGCCTGCTTTTGGTGCCAGGCAGATGAAAAGAGTTGTTCAGGAAAAAGTAGAAAATGTTTTGGCTGAAGCTATTTTGTCCGGACGAATTAAAAGGGGAGATAGGGTTGAAATCGACCCTGAAAAATTTGAAGCAAAAGTCATTTAATTTTCAATAAGTAATTTGCCTTTAAAAGCCCTGTTTAAAACAGGGCTTTTTTATTTTGTCGGGCTGTGGAAAAAGTCAGCAGGGTTTATTATTTTTATTCGTAAATTAGGCTATTTTTTAATGGAAAAAGGTGGTTGACTTAGGTTAAATAGTGGGTGATAATATAGACAAAGTGGGGAATTGTGGAAAACTATGTTAATAACCATTAATTCTGTGTATAACTAAATATTAGGTTTTCACTTTAAAAAATGTTTACAGGAGAATATAAATACTCAATAGACGAAAAAAAGAGATTGGCCGTACCTGTTAAGTTCAGGCAGCTTTTGGGTAAAAAAGCGGTTATTACAAGGGGATTGGATCAGTGCTTATTTATTTATTCCATTAAAGAGTGGTCCAAGCTTGCAGAGAAAATATCCAAGCTTCCTTTGGCTCAGTCCGATGCCAGAAATTTCGGCAGGCTAATGCTCGGCGGAGCAATGGAAGTGAATATAGACAGTTTAGGTAGGATTTTAATTCCCGATTATTTAAAAGATTATGCCGGGCTTAAGAAAAAAGTTATTTTTGTCGGCCTTTACGACAGAATTGAAATTTGGGATGAATCCGGATTTGAGAAAAACAAAAAGAAAACAGAATTGGCGGCAGGCGATATAGCCGAAAGATTAAAAGAGCTGGGAATTTAAATTTAAAGATAAAGTTATAAAAATTTTTAAAGGTCGAATAGCTAAAAAATAAAACATTAAAATTAAATAAAATTACAATATGATAAATTCATTAAAAAGAACAATAGTAATAGCGACAATTTTTTCTTTGCTAATCTTAAGTGTTCCGGTAGTCCCAAGAATAAACGCATCTTCGCTAACCAGCGTAAGAGACACTATTAGCAATTCTGCACCTGAAGCAACAGATGTTACTCATAATTTTGATTTTACAACCGGTACTGCACTGGAAATAGGCCACAGAATAGACATTACTTTTCCGGCTGAATTTACAGATATT
>PWRH01000044.1 GCA_003556525.1 Candidatus Nealsoniibacteriota bacterium | reverse complement strand
GTTTCCGGCTTAACCACCTCGCCGCAAGACCATCGCAAAACATCGTCAGGCGAAGCTAATTTTATTCTAATTGATTCTAAATCTTGTACGCGCATAATAAAATTTATAATAACTAATAATTGATAAGATATTAAATTCTAAATTTCTAGATTAATTAAGCTAAAAACTTAAAAGTAAAAACGTAAAGCTACAACTCAAAACTCAAAACTGTTTTTAATTTTATTCTTGTATCCCAATTTTGCATTTTACACTGTGGTTTTACGCTTTTAACTTTGCGCTTTGCGCTTTTTGTCGTTATTTAAAATTAAACCGTTAAAATTTAAGGTTTCTCGTCTTTAAATTTTTCTTTTACTTCCACTCCCAAACCTAATGACTTTAATTCAGCAACAAGCAAATTAAACGATGCCGGAATGTTGGGAGTTTTTATTTCCTCTCCTTTTATTATTGATTCATAGGTTGAAGCTCTTCCTGTTACATCGTCTGATTTAATGGTCAACATTTCCTGAAGCGTATAGGCTGCCCCATATCCTTCCAAAGCCCAAACTTCCATTTCTCCGAATCTTTGCCCGCCAAACTGAGCCTTTCCTCCCAAAGGCTGCTGAGTAATCAAAGAGTAAGGACCAATACTTCTCATATGGATTTTATCTTCCACCATATGAATCAGTTTCATCATATATATGTAACCAACCGTAATTTTTTCAGGAAAAGGCAAGCCGGTTCTGCCGTCATAGAGGTAAATCTTTCCGTCTTCAGGCAACCCTGCCTCTTTTAATTCTTTTTTAATATCGTCTTGGTTCGCACCTGCCAAAGAAGGCGTAACTGCCCGGTAATTTAAGGTTTTGGCTGCCCAGCCAAGATGAGTTTCCAAAATTTGACCCAAATTCATTCTTGAGGCAACTGTCATCGGATTTAAAATAATATCAACCGGTGTGCCGTCAGCCAAAAAGGGCATTTCCTCTGCAGACAAAACCTTTGAAACTATTCCTTTATTCCCGTGCCTGCCTGCCAATTTATCACCCGCTTTTATTTTCCTTAGCTGAGCTATTTCAACCTCAATTCTTTTTATTACTCCGGGATCCAGTTTATGGCCCATATCTCGGGAAAAAATCTTTACATTAACCACCCTGCCTTTTTTACCGTATTCCATAAGCAAAGAGCTGTCCTTTACTTCCCTTGATTTTTCTCCAAAAATAGCCCTCAAAAGCCTTTCTTCGGCAGTTAAGTCCGCTTCTCCTTTTGGCGAAATTTTTCCAACCAAAATATCGTTCGGACCAACTTCGGCGCCAACCCTGACAATTCCTTCCTCGTCCAAATCCTTTAATTTTTCCTCTGAAACATTCGGAATATCCGGGGTGGTAATTTCCGGACCGAGCTTTGTTTCTCTAACATCACAAATAGCGCTTTCAATATGAATAGAAGTATAAATATCGTCTTTAACCAGTCTTTCCGAAATCAAAATAGCGTCTTCAAAATTGCCTCCTCGCCAAGGCATAAAAGCGACAAAAACATTTTGACCCAAAGCCAGCTGGCCCTGGGCAATACCTCCGCCGTCTGTCAAAATATCACCTTTCTTAACTTTTTGGCCTTTTGAAACAATCGGCTTTTGATGAAAGCAAGTATATTGGTTTGTTTTAATAAAAGTCCTCAAGTCATATTTTTTATTCTGGACTTTAATAAAGTTGGCATCAACTTCGGTCACTGTTCCGTCTTCTTGAGCCACTATTACCTGGCCTGAATCATGAGCTATATTTCTTTCCATGCCTGTAGAAACCAAAGGTGGTTCAGGATTAACCAAACAAACCGATTGCCTCTGCATGTTGGAGCCCATTAAAGCTCTGTTGGCATCATCATTTTGCAAAAATGGAATACAAGAAGTAGCCACTGAAATTGACTGCTCCGGAGAAACATCAATAAAATCAATTTTTTCTTTTTCTATTACTCCTGCCTCTCCTTTTATTCTTGCCTCAACTTTTTCCGCAATAATATTACCTTTATCATCAACAGAGACAGTGCCTGAAGCAATGTTTGACTCTTCTTCCTGGTAAGCATTTAAGTAGTGAATTTCCGAAGTAACTTTTCCGTTTTTAACTTTAAAATAAGGAGTTTCCAAAAATCCGTACTGATTGATTTTGGCAAAAGAAGCCATATGTCCAACCAAACCGATATTCGGCCCCTCAGGGGTTTGAATAGGGCATATCTTTCCATAATGAGAGGGCTGAACATCTCTTACTTCAAATCCCGCTCTTTCTCTTGTTAATCCTCCCGGACCTGTTGAAGACAATCTTCTTTTATGCTCAAGCTCAGCCAAAGAGTTTTGATTGTCCATAAAATGAGATATCTGAGAAGATGTAAAAAACTCTTTTATAACCGCCATAAACGGCCTTGGATTAATCAATTGAGAGGGAAAAATATTTTCAGCTTCGAGCGTTGACATTCTGTCTTTAATAATTCTTTCCATCCTCATTAAGCCCACCCTTAAACGATTTTGTAAAAATTCATTCAAAGTTCTTACTCTTCTATTGCCCAAGTGGTCAATCTGGTCAGGTCTGGCTCCCGGAGTATTGTTAAGCCTGATTATTTCTTTAATAACAGCTATCACGTCTTCCAATTTCAACGTCCTTTGCTCAACCGTTATTTCATCATTTTTTAAATTTTTTGCCAAAGAAGGCAAGCGCTGAAACATTCGCCAGCGGCCGACTTTTGAAAAGTCATACCTTTCAAAATTAAAAAACATATTTTCAATAAGTTCTTTGGCAGTGTCTGCCGAAGCCAAGTCTCCCGGCCT
>PWRH01000020.1 GCA_003556525.1 Candidatus Nealsoniibacteriota bacterium | reverse complement strand
GGAACATTGTATTTTCTACACTGCTTTACGATATTGATTTCGTCAATAATTTTTCTAAAATTCATAAATATATTTTTTAATTTTAACCTCTCAAGACTTTAAAAGCAAGTATTATTGGCTTGATAGCGCTACAAAATTATGCTAAATTTAAAAAGCAAAATAAAGGCCTGAATTTACTTCTCTTCAATATTTCGGGGTATAGTGTAATGGCTAGCACGAGTCCTTTGGGAGGATTTAGTCCCAGTTCGAGTCTGGGTACCCCGACAGAAATAGTTTTCATAAAATTTTTATTTGCGGGTGTCGTATAATGGTTATTATAACAGCCTTCCAAGCTGCAGATGTGGGTTCGATTCCCATCACCCGCTCCAATTTAACCAAACTTGGCTCAATAATAAAAATAGGGGGTTAGCCCTATTTTTGTTTTGTTACAATTATTTTTCGGTAATTTTTTCTTCCAATTCTTTAATTTTTTGTTTAAGCTCTTCGTTTTCTTCTTTTATTTCCGTCATTTTAACTTCACGGCCAACAGTTAGCTGATAAAACTTTTCCAGCTCATCAACCCTTGACTGCAACTCTTGAGTTCTTTCCGCCACCCTTTGCTCAAGCTCTGCTCTGGTTTTTTCAAGCTCTTGGTTAAGCTTAAACAGCTCTTTATTTGCAGCTTCAAGCTGAATAAAAGTGTAAGAAGCTCCTTCCGAAGCATAACCTGCTTTTATCCCTATTTCCGAATCCGCTTTTTTTAAAAGATTTTGAAGTCTGGCTATTTCTTCATCTTTTTTCTTTAGTTTATTTTCCAGCTCCAAAATATTTTTTTTATTGGAATCTTTGGTTTTGTTTTTTGGCATAATCTAAAATTATTTTTCTTCACCCTTTTCAGGCCGATAATAAATTGTTTTTGGAGGATAGGGAATATTGGTAAAACCCTTTCTGGTTATTTCTTCAACCTTATAAACAGTACTCCTTACTTGGCGGGCCAATTTTGATTTTTCCGCTATCTGAAGACTAATTTCCGGATTATTTTCCAAAAAAGAAAATATTTTTTCGCTAAAAAACTCCTCAACCAAGGGCGCTATTTCTTTATTGTCAAGATATGATTTTTGCATTCCTGAAAAACTCGGATTTTCCAAAAAAACACTCAGTATAACCCCGATTCCTTCTTCAATATCCATACGTTTGGGCATTTTTTCTTCACTGTCAATAAGATTATGTTTTTGAATATATTTTTGGACAGAAGAAACAAGCGCACTTCTAAAACCTTCAACGTGAGAACCTCCGTCAAATGTTCGAACAGTGTTGGCAAAAGAAAAAATATTTTTATCGTAATATCGGGAAAAATATTGAATCGTTGCCTCCATTCTAATATTATTACTCTCTCCCTCAATATATATCGGTGGAGAGAAAAGAGAAGTTCTGGTACTAAAAAGATATTCAAGATAATCGGTTATTCCGTTGGGAAAATGAAAAACACTTTCTTTTTTGTTTTTCAAATCAAAAAGCTTAATTTTAAGACCCTTAATAAGACAGCTCGACTCTCTTAAATAAGAAGAAATAATTTCATATTCCGGAATAATTTCTTTAAAAATTTCCCGATCCGGAAGAAATGTAATTTTAGTGCCGGTTTCCCCGTTTGGCTTGTCTTCAATTTTAGGAGGAAATTCAGGCTCTCCTTTTCTATATCTCTGATAAAAAATTTTTCCATCTCTTTTAATTTCAATCTCAAGCCATTCGGAAAGGGCATTTACCACCATTAGTCCGATTCCATAGGTACCTCTGGAAACCTTATAGGCGGTGCTGCCGAATTTCGCTCCTGTAAAAAGGTTTGTCAAAATAAACTCAGCAGCACTTTTGCCTGTTTCTTTAAATGACTTAATCGGAATACCACGACCGTCATCTTTAACCGTGATTGAATAATCATCATTAAAAAAAACCTCAATATTGTTACAATGTCCGGCCAAAGCCTCGTCAATACTATTGCTGATTATTTCAAAAATTAAAAAACGGACACCTCTTCTCGAGGTTGTTCCTATATACAAAGTCGGTCTTTTTCTAATTGCATTAAGGCCGGCCAGTATTTCAATTTGAGAAGCATCATATTCGTTATTACCTGAACTTGAGAAAGGATGAGACATAAAACAAATTAACCTTTTTTTTAAAACGGTTAATAAAAAATAAAAATTATTAAGCCTGGCTGTGGGCTATCTTATCACCCAACCGCCATCAATATTTATCACCACTCCATGGCAATAATCAGAGGCATCGGAAGCAAGCCATAAAACCGCTTGAGCAATATCTTCAGGCTCGGCAAATCTTCCGGCAGGGATGTTGGCCAATAACCCCTTTTTAACCATTTCATCAGCCATCAATTCTTTAACCATTGGAGTTTTGGTAAAACCGGGAGCAACAGCATTAACATTAATTCCTTTGGCGCCATAATCATAAGCCATTCCCTTGGTAAGCATATTAATCGCTGCTTTTGATGCGCAATAAGGAGCGCTTCCGGGAAAAGCAACATCTCCGCCACAAGAAGAAATATTAATAATTTTTCCCTTGCCCTGCTTCAACATATAAGGCACAACTTCTCGAGAACATAAAAACATTCCCTTAATATTGGTATTGAATATGTGGTCCCACTCCTCATCGGTTGTTTCCGTAATTGGATGAGTTAATAAAATACCCGCATTATTGACTAAAATATCTATTTTTTCGTATTTCTCAATAACCTCCTCCACCATTTTTTTTACATCCTCGGTTTTGGCAATATCGGCTATAATCATTATTGCGTCGCCTCTCTGGGCTTGAACTTGGCGAACAGTTTCTTCCGCTCCTTCTT
>PWRH01000070.1 GCA_003556525.1 Candidatus Nealsoniibacteriota bacterium | reverse complement strand
ATCATATTTTTTTTACTTAAAATATGCATCAAATCACCTCCTTATTATTTTTTAAGAACTAAAAATAGTTTAACACTTTTTTGGCTAATTGTCGAGTTAAAAATAATGCGATATAATGCAACAATGAAATGGATTTTAATCATAATTTGCTCAATAACACTTATATTTTTAGGGGTTTCTTTTTTTATTAAACCCGATCCTTTGGAAATAGTTTTAAAGGAAGAAGACATTGTTGAGGAAGAAAAAAAAGAAGAAACAATAAAAGTAATTTTGGTTGGCGACATAATGCTTGACCGGGGCGTAACAAGGGTAATTGAAGACAAAGAAGAAGATTTTAGGTTCCCCTTTTTAAAAGTGGCGGACTATTTCAACCAAGCCGACATTGTTTTTGGAAATCTGGAAGGAGTAATTTCAGACAAAGGACATAGGGTTGGCAGTATTTATTCTTTTAGAGTAAATCCGGAAGCGATTAAGGGGCTTGAATACGCCAATTTCAATGTTTTGTCTTTGGCCAACAATCATGCGCTCGATTACACCAAAACAGCTCTTGAAGATTGCTTAACAAGAATAAAAGAAGCCGGCATTGAATATGTTGGCGCCGGTTTTAACGAACAAGAGGCTTACTCAGCCGTAATCAAAGAGGTTGGTGGAACCAAAATAGGCTTTTTGGCATATACCGACCTCGGACCCGAAGTTTGGCGGGCTGTTCAAGGAAACTCGGGCATTGCCTGGATTTCAAAAAATTATTTTGAAAGAATTGAGCAAGATATAGAAAAAGCAAAGCTGGAGGCTGATATTTTAATTGTTTCTCTTCATTCCGGACAAGAATACACCCAGGAACTGACTTCTTTTCAAACCGAATTCTCTAAAATGGCAATTGAGGCAGGAGCGGACATAATAGCCGGCCATCATCCCCATGTTGTTCAAAGGCATGAGCAATATGAAAACGGCTGGATTTTCTACAGTATGGGAAATTTTATTTTTGACCAAAGTTTTTCCAAAGAAACAATGACAGGCCAGGCAGTAGAAGTTTTAATAAAAGATAAAAAAATAAAAAAAGTTACTCCCCTCAAAGTTAAAATTAACGATTATTTCCAACCGGAAATTTTAAAAGAGGACGAATAAAAACAACTCAAAAAAAGTTGGACATGCGATGTCCAACTTTTGATATTTGGTGTCAAACCATTGCGACCGCTTTTATTCTACACTAAATGAGCATAATGTGCCCGACTCTAATCACTCGACCCGGTTGCTTGGCTAAGCCGAGCAACCAATGACTTGATTTCAAAGTGGAGCTTTGCTATACTGTTAAAAGTAATTCTAAACCTATTTTGATGCTTAAATTAGTTGTTCAGATTATCGGAGGGATTGCCGGAATTTTTTTGGCTGTGAGATTTATACCCGATGTCGAGTTTATCGGAGAAATAAAGTACTTAATAATGGCCGGTGCTTTCTTGGGCTTGATAAATTTTTTTATCAAACCTATCATAGATATTATTACTCTACCAATAAGGGTATTGACTTTAGGAGTTTTCGGGTTAATAGTTAATATGGGGTTGATATGGTTTGTTACTCTTGTTTTCCCTGAGTTGGTTATAAGAGGAATTTTCCCTCTTTTTCTAACTACGCTGACAGTTTGGCTAATCAGCTTTTTTATAAGTATCAAATAAACAATCTAATTAAACATGATTCAACAATATTTGCCTTGGGCTCAAATTATAATTTCCGTTGTGTTAATCGTATTAATTCTTTTTCAACAAAGAGGATCCGGACTCGGGTCTGCTTTTGGCCAGGATGGCGGAGGCTACTCTACCAGAAGAGGCCTTGAAAAAAATATCTTTTGGGCAACGGTTGTTTTTGGCAGCTTATTTATTATTTTTTCTATATTAAATCTTTTTGTTTAATATAACTCTCAAAAATGGAAAGCCTTAAGGGTGCAAAAAAGCTTTTATCTTTAACCGGCTGGAAAAATTTTTTAAAAATACTAGAGAAAAAAGAAAAAATCATTTTCTTTATTTTTTTGTTTCTTTTTTTATCAAGCGCTCTTTTTCTTTCTGTTAATTTTTATCTTAAAAATACAGAATTGGAACCGACGCAAGGAGGGGTCTATATTGAAGGTCTGGTCGGCTACCCGCTTCGTATCAACCCTCTTTACGCCCAGGAAAACGATGTAGACAGAGACCTTTCGGAATTAATTTATTCGGGACTGCTTAATTATGACAAGCAAGGAAGTCTGGTGGGCGACCTGGCAAAAGAATACCGTATTATAGAAGAGGGCAGAATTTTCGAGTTCGAACTTAAAGAAAATCTTTTATGGTCGGACGGAACTCCGCTAACAACAGCTGATATTGCCTTTACGATTCAGGCTGTCCAAAACTCGGCACTAAAAAGCAATATCCGGGCAAGCTGGTTAAACGTAGAAGTTGATAAAATTTCGGACAGAGTAATAAGATTTGAACTAAGAACTCCTTCAGCTGTTTTTTTGGAAAGCTGTACTTTAAAAATAATGCCCAAGCATATTTGGAAAGACATTTCAGAGCAAAACTTTCCTTTTGCAGAATATAACTTAAAACCGATCGGTTCAGGACCATATAAAATAAAAGAAGTGGTTAGAGACAGAGACAATAATATTACTTCTTTTGAGCTTGCACCAAACCAAAATTTTTATAAAAAAGAACCCTATATTTCAAAAATTATTTTCCTTTTTTTCAATAGTGAAGAAGGGCTGATTACAGCTTTTAATAACGGCCAAATAAAAGGATTTTCACTCACTTCTCCGGAAAATTATCAAAAAATAAGAAGAGAAAACTTTTCCGAGCACCGGCTTTTAATGCCAAGATATTTCGCTGTTTTTTTCAATCT
>PWRH01000094.1 GCA_003556525.1 Candidatus Nealsoniibacteriota bacterium | reverse complement strand
TCTCGCTGTGGCAGCGCATTCAGGCTTATCCCGGCATCAACTGACGGCAGCGGCGCTGCGGGCGCGGAGAGGGTAAAACGGCCTGCTTCTATCCATTCTTTTAAGTTAGCGGCAATTTCCCTGGCCCCTGCGTAGCTGGAAAGGGAGGCGGTAGGTATAATTTTACCCTGCACTGTTACCGAGCCGCTTTTTAAGTCAGCATAGCTGACCAGGCCCAGGTTTCCGCTTTCCCTGAAAGGATAAGCACTCTTATAATCGACAACAGGGGCAAATATATCTTCATCACTAACGGCACAGCAGCCCATAATCTCTTCATTAAGTATGGGGATGGGAATGCCGACACCGACCTGCATCGTGGCCCCGTAACCTAAAAAGCTTAAACCCCTCAGCCAGCGCGGCTTCATCTGCTTCAGGTCACCAGTCAGGGCCAGGGTTGCCGCGGGCCCTTTCGGAATGCCCTTTTCATCTCTCGCCGCGGAAGGGTTGTGCTGCGTTCCGTGCCAGGCGACATAACCGATACCGCCGCCTAAAAAGATACGGGTGCCGATACCGATTGTTTTCAACAGGGGATCATTGAAAAGCGGGCTGAGCTGGCCTGCCGAGCTGTAGTTGGCATTACCCATCCCCGGTTTGAGAATGCCCATATAGGTGTAAATGGTTTTCTCCCCCGTGTTTACAGCTACGTTATAGTTCTGGTAAGCATTGCGGGGGTTGTAGAGGGTTGCTTCATTTATTTCCGACAGGCGAAATCTGGTTTCTATTCTTTTCAGGGGATAGCAATCTGTTCCGTAAGAAGAAGCCTCCAACCTGATTTCTTTGCCTGCTACAAGATCTTCGATAACATGACCGCCACCGTAAATAAAGTCGCCAGGATAATTACGATTGGCTGGATCGGTAGGAGGGATGGCAGTTGCCCCAAGGTAAAGGTCAACTGCTGCAAGGCCAGCATAAGCAGGAACGCCGTTTAAGAAAGCCTCACCCAACTTCATCCGCGGCCTGGGGTGACCGAGGTTCAAAAATACGCCTGAAGAACACATCGGCCCGAAGGTTCCCGTGGTCACTACATCGACCGAGGCCGCTGTCTGCTCTAATCCCTTGTCTTTTACCACACCAATCACTTCTTCTGCTGTCAGCACGACCGCTTTTCCTGTTTTTATCTTTTCATTTATTTCTTCGATGCTTCGTTTAACTTTCACAGAACCACCTCCTGCGTTGCAGATGTTTAAAATTATATCACTCCTATGGCAAAGCGTCATCTTCAGGTCAGGATCGAAAAGGACCTCGTGAAGAATCGAGATCCTTTTATCATTTCTTAAAGATACCTGCTTCTCAGCTTGCGATCGGTCATTTAATAATAAGCATTGCCAGGCATGTTTGAGTTTTCTAACTGCCTGCAATCATTGCCGCCAGATCAATTAAGCGGCAGGCGTAGGCCCATTCATTATCGTACCATCCCACGACCCGGATCATGTTATCGCTGATAACCATGGTAGACTGCGCATCTAATGTTGAAGAATACTGATTTCCCTGGTAATCGATAGATACAAGCGGTTCTTCGCTGTAAGCAAGGTACGGGGAACCTTCGGCTGCCTTTTTAAAGGCAGCATTAACTGTTTCTACAGTAACCGTTTTTTCCACTACAGCTACAAAATCAACCAGGGACACAGTTGGGATTGGAACGCGGATGGCAAAACCATCTATGCGACCCTTTAATTCAGGCATTACTTCTCCCACTGTTTTAGCCGCACCGGTGGAGGTTGGAATTAAAGATAAAGCTGCGGCACGCGCCCGCCGCGGATCTTTATGGGGGAAGTCATGCAAATTTTGATCATTGGTGTAAGCGTGGGTTGTATTCATTAAGCCTTTTTGCAGGCCAAAATTATCATGCAGCACTTTTGCAAGCGGAGCCAGGGCATTAGTTGTACATGAGGCGTTGGATATAACAAAGTGCTTTTCCGGGTCATAAATATGCTCGTTTACACCAAGCACCATTACGGCGTCAACTGCTGCCGGAGCAGAAATTATAACCCGCTTTGCGCCTGCATCAATGTGCGCTGCTGCAGCTTCACGCCTGGTAAAGATACCGGTAGACTCTATAACTACATCAACACCTGCTTCTTTCCAGGGCACCTTTCCCGGTTCCCGCTCTGAAAACACCTTTACTCTTTCACCGTCAATTAAAAAGCCCTCTTGATCTGATTTGACTTCAGCATCGAGAATACCATAGACCGAGTCGTACTTAAAAAGGTGGGCAAGAGAATCGCTGTCCGATAAGTCATTGACGGCGACCACCTTGACCTTGTCCTGGTTCATCGCGGCACGCAAAGTGCTTCTGCCAATCCGCCCAAAACCGTTGATTCCTACATTTAACATTTAAAGCCCTCCTTAAAATAATATGGCGCCAATATTGTAACTACTCAGGCATAGCCCGCTAAGTCAGAAGCCAGGCTATAAGGGATGTTCGAAGCGTCCCCGTGGCGCCGCTTATCATTGAACAAAGAAAATAGGCTGAGTATTTGCCTTATAATTTAATATTATATCATCACAATGCTGCTTGCAACCGACTGCCTGTGGAAAACGAAGCAGGTCCGGCTAAAATAATTCTCCATATAAAGTCACTTGAACCTTACCGCAAATATATGGGATTGGTATAAATCCAGGGGCGGGGTCTGCGCAAAAGAGGACGGTAAAAGACTTCTGCCCTGTATACACCCGGTTCCGCAACATTAAATTCAGCTTGCGACCCTTCACATACTTTAAACAACTTACCATCACGAATCAACCTGATCTGCGACCGCCGCGCCGGAGATTTAATATGAAGCCTAACATTTCGCTTTCCGGAAATTTCTCCGCCCATCTGAATAATATCTCTGCCGCTTTGCGCATAAAAACC